>JBFFQS010000001.1:0-50214 GCA_041573315.1 Amylibacter sp.
CCCCTTCCGCGGACCAGCAGAAACCGCTGCGCCCCGGATCGGCGCAAGCCCGTCTGGCCGAGGCATTGGGAACCGTCGAAAAGAACCCTGAAAAGGACGGCGCTTGATTTAGATCCGGCCCGCGTTATCTGCCCTCGAACAGCAAAGATGTTTGACAAGACACACCGCAGGGATAAGACAGCCAGATGAACATGTATTCCGAACCGACCCGCCCGGCCCACGCGCCCGCTGACCACCCAAAAGTCCGCTTCGGCAAGGTGGGCGTGCTGATCTCGAACTTGGGAACTCCGGACGCCACCGATTACTGGTCGATGCGCCGCTACCTGAGCGAATTCCTGTCGGACCGCCGCGTCATCGACTATTCGCCCTGGCTGTGGCAGCCGCTGTTGCAGCTGATCATCCTGTCGAAACGTCCGAAATCCTCGGGCGAGGCCTATCGCGGCATCTGGAACAACGAACTGGACGAAAGCCCGTTGCTGACCACGACGCGCGCGCAGGCCGAAAAGCTGGCGGCGGAAATGAAGGCCGCATACGGCGACCGCCTCGAGGTCGATTTCTGCATGCGCTACGGCAACCCGTCGACCGAGAGCGTGATCCGCAAGCTGAAGGACAATGGCTGCGACCGGATCGTGTTCTTTCCGCTCTACCCGCAGTATTCCGCGCCGACGACCGCCACCGCCAATGACCACGCCTTCCGGACGCTCATGAAAATGAACTGGCAGCCGTCGATCCGCACGGTCCCTGCCTATTACGATCACCCGCTCTATATCGACGCGCTGGCTAAATCCGTCGAGGCCGCTTACGCCAAGCTGGACAAGGAACCGGATATTCTGGTGACCTCGTTCCACGGCGTTCCCGTCCGCTATCTGAAAGAGGGCGACCCCTATCACTGCCAGTGCCAGAAAACCACGCGCCTGCTGAAAGAGCGGCTGGGTTGGGCCGACGACCGGATCAAGATCACCTTCCAGTCCAAATTCGGCCCCGAAGAGTGGCTGCAACCCTACACGGTGGAAGAGGTCGCGCGTCTGGCCCAAGCCGACAAGAAGAGCATCGCCGTTATCGCGCCCGCGTTTTCTTCCGACTGCGTCGAAACGCTGGAAGAGATCAACGAAGAGATCAAGGAAAGCTTCGAGCATGCCGGCGGGCAGGATTTTACCTATATCCCCTGCCTGAACGACAGCGACGACCATATCAGGATGATGTCGGCGATTTTGCACGGTGAGTTGGCGGGGTGGTTGGAGCCGGTCTAGGGGCGGGAAGCGGGAGCTGAGGATAGTTCCTCGTGATGGCTTCGAGCCCAAGAGTGAACAGTCTCCGACGCTTTCAGTTGGAAGGATGACCGAGATCAAAGCTGCCTTGGATCAGCGGTGTTAGTGGAATAAATAATAATGCTTGGGCCGACTGAAGGGAGACGGGCTTATGACATGGAAACTGAAGCTGACCGGGAGATGTATGTGCGGTGCGGTCAGAATTATCGGCGCTGCGAATGAACCCAAAGTGGCCGCCTGCCATTGCGACATGTGCCGCCGCTGGTCGTCCGGGCCGTATTTCGGGGTATCATGCGAAAATGTGACATTTGAGGGCGAGGAGAACATAACAAAAATACGATCATCCGATTGGGCCGAACGTGGCTTCTGCAAGAAATGCGGGTCAAGCTTATTTTATCACCTCATTGATAGTAACGAATTCCAAATAGCCGCCGGACTTCTTGATGATCAGTCAGATCTGCGCTTGTCCCTGCAAGTTTTCATCGACGAGAAGCCGCCCTTTTACACATTGGCCAACAAGACCAAAACCATGACTGCCGCAGAGGTCTATGCTGCATACGCTCCTCGGTCGGACTGATTCCGCGACGTCGGTTTCGTCCGCAAAGCAGAGTTTGGCTGAACAACCAGCCTATCCAATGGCACACGCTGTTCGCCGCAGGTGTTTCTCCAAACCCTAAACCCAGTCCCGCAATATCGCCACCAACGGTTTATCGGCGGGCGGCATCTCGTAGTCGGTCAGGTTGGCGGACCGGACCCACGCCAGTTTCTGCCCCTCTTGCGGCCTGACTATACCCTGCCATTTCCGGCAAGCGAACAGCGGCATGATCAAGTGGAAATCTTCGTAGGAATGGCTGGCGAAGGTCAGCGGCGCGAGGCAGCTGGACCATGTCTCGATGCCCAGTTCCTCGCGCAGTTCGCGGATCAGCGCGGCCTCAGGGGTTTCACCGGCCTCGACTTTGCCGCCCGGAAACTCCCACAGACCCGCCATCGACTTGCCCTCGGGGCGCTGCGCCAGCAGGATGCGCCCGTCGGGGTCGATCAGGGCGACCGCCGAAACCAGAACTGTTTTCATGACCGGTAGTCGGCGTTGATCGTGATGTACTGATGCGTCAGGTCGCAGGTCCAGACCGTCGCCGCGCCCTCGCCCACGCCCAGATCGACGCTGACTTTCAGCTCTGCGTTCTTCATGTAATTCGCGCCCTGTTCCTCTCGGTAATCGGGCGAGACCCAGCCTTTTTCAGCCACAAGAATGTCGCCGAAGCGGATGGTCAGGCGGTCGCGGTCGGCGAACTCTCCGGACTTGCCGACCGCCATGACGATGCGGCCCCAGTTCGGGTCCTCGCCCGCAAAGGCGGTTTTGACAAGCGGTGAATTGGCAATGGCGAGCCCGACGGTATGAGCGGCGGCGTCGGATTCCGCTCCGGTGACGGCAACTTCGATGAACTTGGTCGCGCCTTCGCCGTCGCGCACCACCAGATGCGCCAGATCCAGCATCACCTTGTACAATGCCTCGCGGAACGGTCCCGCCGCATCGGCCGACGTGATCGGCGGATTGCCGGCCTTTCCCGTCGCCACGAGCAGCAGGCTGTCCGAGGTGGAGGTATCCCCGTCCACCGTGATCGCGTTGAACGTCGGGACAGTCAGCTCGCTGAGGATCGTCTGTAAAACCGGCTGGTCGATGGCGGCATCGGTGAAGATATAAACCAGCATCGTTGCCATATCCGGCGCGATCATGCCCGATCCCTTGGCGAATCCGGCGATTTTGACTTCCTTGCCGTCAATCATGCAGCTTGCGGCGGCACCCTTGGGAAAGGTGTCCGTCGTCATGATCGCACGTGCGGCCTCGCCGACCTTGTCGGCGGACAAGTCCTCAACCATCAACTGCAATCGCGCGACGATCCGGTCATGCGGCAGCGGTTCACCGATCACGCCGGTCGACGACGAAAACACAAGATCAGATGTTGTTCCCAGAACATCGGCCGCGGCCCCTGTTACGGCGGCAACCGATTTCAGCCCGTTGTTACCGGTAAAAGCGTTTGCATTGCCCGAGTTCACGACGATTCCGATCTTGCCGGACGCGGGCCCCTTCAGGCGCCCCAGTTTGGCCTGGCAGTCCAGCACCGGCGCGGCGCGGGTGGACGACCGGGTGAACACGCCGGCGATGGTGCTGCCGGCCTCGGCTTCGGCCAGCATCACATCGGTGCGGTTGGCGTATTTTACGCCCGCGGACGCGGCGCAGAACCGGACACCGGAAATCACGGGCAAGTCAGGAAAACCGCCCTTGGGCGCCAGCGGAGATACCGCTGGCCCGCTGGCGGCGGTCAGTGCATCCGCCAACTTGCGCTTCAGCTTCTTGACCTTCTTTTGAAGCTTCCTGATTTTCGCGTGTTCCGCTTTCATATCCGCTCGTCCCGCGCTCTAGTCCAGCAAGATTGTCTGTCTGACCACCGAGGGATCGATGTTTTCGTCCGTGCGCTCGACGGTCGCGCCTTCGCCAAGAATACCGATGGCTACCTCGATGGCCTGATCGCTCAGCTCGCCTTCGATTTCGGCGCGCACGTCTTCCAGTTTCGGCGGCTCATGGTCGCGCAGCTCCTTCAGCTTGATCACATGCCAGCCGAACTGCGTTTCCGTCGGTGGTGACAGCTCGCCAGGCTTCAGCGCCAGAGCGGCTTGCTCGAACGGCGCAACGGTCTGACCGGGTTCGATCCAGCCCAGTTCGCCGCCCTGAACGTTCGACGGGCCGATGGATTTTTCCTTGGCCAGCTCGGCAAAATCGGCGCCGCCTTCAAGTTCCGCAACAATCGCTTTCGCCTCATCCTCGGTGGCAACCAGAATGTGGCTGGCAAAGAAGTCCTGGCCGGCGTCTCCGCTGGTATAGCGCTCGGCATAGGCCTTTTGCACGGCTTCGTCGGTCACGGCGGCATCGCCGATCCGGTTAACGGCCTCGGTCGCCAGCAGCGCCCGGCGTTCGTTCTCGATGGCGTATTTCATAGACTTCGTATCGGCATCGACACGCTGCGACAGCAAGGTCTGCTGAATCAGCTGTTCCGTAATGCCGTTGAACAATACGTCATCGGCCAGAGTCTGGTATTGCTCCGGCAGGCGTCCCACAAGCGCCACGATGTGTCCCACCGTGATTTGTTCGCCATTAACCGTGGCGACGACCGTGTCGGATGTTGGGGCAATTGTCGGTGCGGCGCTTGCGGCGGCGTCTTCTTTGGGCGCTTCCTGTGCGCTGACGGCACCGGCAAGCGAAAGGGCGAAACCAGCAGCAGCCAGCGTGTTACGGGCAAAAATCATAAATACCTCCATTACGGCACGAAATTCATGGGGCGTAGGCGATTTCTGACGCACCGAAGTCCGGCCAAAGTTGACACCGCGCCTGCACCTGCTTACATGCCTCACCGGACGTATATTCAATGCATTCGCGGCCTTTCGAGCCTTCTTACGGTTTCCCCAATCTGTGAGCAAGGCGCTTGGTCGCAGGTTCTGTAACAGTTGCGTCACTTTCCGCCGGTTTCCGGCCAAAAGAATGGATAGCTTATCAATGCTTGGCATAGGCACAATCGCCAAAAAGGTTTTTGGCACACCGAATGATCGCATTATCAAGGCAGCGCAGCCGACCGTCGACAAGATCAATGCGCTGGAGCCTGAATTCCAGTCCCTGACCGACGAGCAGATCATCGAAAAGACAGCCGAGTTCAAGAAACGCATCGCCGACGGCGAGGCGCTTGACGCGCTGCTGCCCGAGGCCTTCGCCAACGCCCGCGAGGCCGCGCTTAGAGCGCTGGGGCTGCGGGCCTTTGACGTACAGCTGATGGGCGGGCTGTTCCTGCATCAGGGCAATATCTCGGAAATGAAGACGGGCGAGGGCAAAACGCTTGTGGCGACTTTTCCGGCCTATCTGAATGCGCTGACCGGCAAGAGCGTGCATATCGTCACGGTCAACGATTACCTTGCGCGCCGCGACGCGGAATGGATGGGCAAGGTCTATGCCGCGCTGGGCATGACGACCGGTGTTGTCGTACCCGGCCTGCCGGACGGCGAGGTTCAGGCCGCCTACAGAAGCGACATTGTCTATGCCACGAACAACGAACTCGGCTTCGACTATCTGCGCGACAACATGAAGTCCGACATCGCGGAAATGGTCCAGCGCGACCACTATTTCGCGATCGTCGACGAGGTCGACTCGATTCTGATCGACGAGGCCCGGACCCCGCTGATTATCTCGGGCCCTTCCGAGGACCGCTCGGAACTGTATGTCAGGGTCAACGAAACCATCCCGCGCCTGACCGAAGAACACTACACGATCGAGGAAAAATCCCGGTCAGCAACACTGACCGACGAAGGCAATGAATTCGTCGAGCAAATGTTTCTGGACCTTGGCCTGCTCGAGGAAGGCAAATCGCTCTACGATCCGGAAAGCACGACGCTGGTGCATCACGTCAACCTGGCTCTGCGCGCCAACAAGATGTTCCGCCGCGACAAGGACTATATCGTGCGCAATGACGAGGTCGTGCTGATCGACGAGTTCACGGGGCGCATGATGACCGGCCGCCGCCTGTCCGAGGGCCTGCACCAGGCAATCGAGGCCAAGGAGGGCGTCGCCATCAAGCCGGAAAACGTGACGCTGGCATCGGTGACGTTCCAGAACTATTTCCGCCTCTATGACAAACTGGCCGGCATGACCGGCACGGCACTGACCGAGGCAGAGGAATTTTCCGAGATTTACGGCCTTGGCGTGGTCGAGGTTCCGACCAACCGGCCCATCGCGCGGATCGACGAACACGACGCGATCTATCGCACCGCTGCCGAGAAATACAAAGCCATCGTCGAGGAAATCGCCCGCGCCCATGCCAGCGGTCAACCGGTTCTGGTGGGCACCACCTCGATCGAGAAATCAGAACAGATTTCAAACATGCTGCAGGACGGGAAATTCCTGCAATCCATCGCCGATCATATGCGCGAACGCGCCGCCGATTTCAAAAACGAGGAAACCAAGACGAGATACCTGGCCGAGGCTGACGACGTCGAGCGACTTGGCAAACAGAAGGGCGGCATTCCTCACAACGTACTTAACGCGCGTTTCCACGAACAGGAAGCCAGTATCGTCGGTGATGCGGGCGTCTATGGCGCGGTGACCATCGCCACAAACATGGCGGGCCGCGGCACCGACATTCAGCTCGGCGGTAACTTCGAGATGCGTCTGGCCAAGGCGCTGGAAGACAAGTCCGACGACGAGACCGAAGAACAGGTCCGCGAACGCGTCACGGCCGAAATCGCCGAGGGCCGCAAGAAGGCGCTCGAGGCGGGCGGCCTCTACGTGCTTGCCACCGAACGCCACGAAAGCCGCCGCATCGACAACCAGCTGCGCGGGCGTTCCGGCCGTCAGGGCGATCCGGGCAAATCGGCCTTCTTCCTGTCGCTCGAAGACGACCTGATGCGCATCTTCGGCTCGGGCCGTCTGGACAAGGTGCTGGGAACGCTCGGCATGAAAGAGGGCGAAGCGATCATCCACCCGTGGGTCAACAAATCACTGGAAAAAGCGCAGGCCAAGGTAGAGGGTCACAACTTCGACATCCGCAAGCAGTTGCTGAAATTCGACGACGTGATGAACGACCAGCGGAAAGCGATCTTTGAACAGCGCCGCGAGATCATGGAGAGCAAGGACCTGTCGGAAATCGTCAAGGATATGCGCGACGAAACCATCGACGACCTGGTCGACGAGTTCATTCCGGCCAAATCCTATGCCGACCAATGGGATGCCGAAGGCCTGTACGGCAAAATTATCCAGGTCGTCGGTATCGACGTTCCGGTGATGAAATGGGTCGAGGAAGAGGGCATCGACGAGACCGACATCCGCGAACGCCTCTACGCCGAGGCCGACAAGCATCTGGCGAAAAAGGCCGTCGATTTCGGCCCCGAAACCATGCGCTCGATCGAGAAACAGGTCTTGCTGGGGACCATCGACAAGAAATGGCGCGAACACCTTCTGACGCTCGAACACCTGCGCTCGGTCGTGGGATTCCGAGGCTATGCCCAGCGCGATCCTCTGAACGAATACAAGACCGAAGCCTTCGGCCTGTTCGAGAGCATGCTGGAAAGCCTGCGCAGCGAGGTCACCGGCCAGTTAGCCCATGTCCGTGTGCTGACGGAACAGGAGCAGCAGGCCATGCTGGCAGCGCAAGCCCGTCAGAACGAGAAAGTCGTGGAGTCCGCTACGCCCGCCACGGGCGACGTCGCCGAGGCGGAGGCTGCCGCGATGGTCTTCGACGAAAACGACAGGTCAACCTGGGGCAACCCGGGCCGCAACGATACCTGCCCATGCGGGTCGGGGAAGAAGTTCAAGCATTGCCACGGCAAGCTGGCCTAGAATATTCAATTGATCTCTGCCCGCGTCCTGCGGGCCTCTGACAAATTGATTTGCTCGAAAATCAGGTCGTTGATCATCGCCGACCCCGTCTTGTTCGGATGATCGTCGTCGGCATAGTACATGTTTTCCGCATCGTGCGTCATACATCTGCCGCGCATCGTGGTGTTGCAAAACCGCTTATGCGGGTAAACCCGGTAGAGATTCTTGTGCTGAACGCGGTCCAGCACCGCGAAACTGCTCTTGGTCCGTTCCTTATATACGTCGAAACTTGTCGTCAGCGGATTCTCGGACAGATAGTCCGCGGCGAAGGCAGCGCTCTTGGGCATCCGCAGAAACAATTCCTTCGGCACAT
Source organism: Amylibacter sp. (assembly GCA_041573315.1). Classification (GTDB taxonomy): domain Bacteria; phylum Pseudomonadota; class Alphaproteobacteria; order Rhodobacterales; family Rhodobacteraceae; genus Amylibacter. The sequence continues at coordinate 7,997 of JBFFQS010000001.1, forward strand.
TCCAGCCAACCTCAACGAACGGGTATACCAGGATAAGGTCGTGGCCTGCATCCAGCAGCTGCCGAAGCGAACGGTCTATTTCCTGCTCGACACTGGTTCCGCTTATTGTTCTCAGAGCCTTCCTGTAAACCATGTCGGCCTGCTCGATACCGCCTTCGAGGTTGTTGAAATAGCTGCCCTCCAATTCCCGCGGCCAGCGTCCGGCGACAACGATGATCGACGGCCCGCGGGCCGCTATGGCCGCCAGTCGTCTGTTTTGAAACGCGACGTTGCAAGCGTACTGTCTGTCAGGGCTGCCCCTTACAACGAGGTTGGCCTGAAAGACCGGCAGGCAGTCTCCTTCGGTCAGAGCCAGAAACGGGTGCTTATCTTTCACGCGCGCATATAGATCGGCCAACAGAGACGCGGCGTGGCTGTCACCCACAACCACCACCGTCCGGCTCTTCTTTTCACCGCCTAACAGGCAAAAGTCGTCCAGCCTTCCGTGACAGGGATCGCCGTTTTCATCCTTCAGGTCGTTCCATGTCCCCCGGCTCGCTTCGGGCGCCAGAACAGCGGGAACGCGCCACACGAAACCGTCGAACACATAGCCGGAGACGCTGACGAGAACAGTGCAAAGAAGACCCATGCGCAGATTTGCCAGTGCCCGCTTGGTTTCCATCTTTCGCCTGTTTCGGAACGGCCGCTCGATCCACAAATAAGAAGCGGCCGAAAGCAGGACAGTCAGAGCTATCCACCAAAGCTTATCGGGGTCACCGGCAGCGGGATCGCGCATGCGGGCAAAGGCGAATACCGGAAAGTGCCAGAGGTAGAGGGAATAGGAAATCAGCCCGATGCCGACCAGGGGCCGGCACCCCAGTATCGCGCCGACAGGTTCGTGCCTGCCCGCATAGCGGATCACCAGCGCCACCCCAAGGATAAGGGGCACGGAGTCGAACCCCGGATGTATGGTCGCCTCGTCGAACATCCAGAAAGAAAGCACCACCGCCGCCGCCCCCGCCAACGGGATCACCGAACGCATTGCCGTCGTTTCGGCACGACCGGAGCGGATCTCCAACAGGGCCACCAAGGTTCCCGCCAAAAGCTCCCACATGCGGGTCGGCAATATGTAAAAACTTAGAGCGGGATTAACGCGGCTCATGGTCTCCGCGACCAGAAGGCTGGCAACGAGTGCCGCCAGCGCCACCCAAAACAAGTGCTTTTGCGCCAGACGGAACAACAGCACGAGCGCAGCCGGAAAGAAAATGTAGAACTGTTCCTCAACACTCAGCGACCACGTATGCAGAAACGGTTCGAGGAGGCTATCGCTTGCTCCGTAGTCTGTTGTGCTGAAATAAAAGAAAAGGTTGGAGACGAATAACAGGGAAGACACAATCGAGCGCGAGTAGTCCGCGTATGTTGCGGGCAACATGTAAAACCAAGCAAACGGGACAGACGAAAGCATCACCGTAAAAAGAATTGGCAATATGCGGCGAATGCGCCTTTCGTAGAAATTGCGGAAATTGAACGCACCCGTTTCGCCCAGTTCCGTCAGAATTATCTTGGAAATCAGATAGCCGCTGATTACGAAAAAGATATCTACGCCCAGGTAACCGCCCGCCAGTAACGTATCACCGTTCACCGAAAACCGGGCGTGATAAACAACTACCGTTGTGACAGCGACCGCACGCAACCCGTCAATCTCGGGCCTGTAGGCAATTTTCATCCGCAATCTGCTCGCTCAGGAATACTCGCCTTTTATAGCCACAGCTTTGGCGTTACAGCAATCCCAGAGACCTGAAACTCGCATCCTCGGCCTTGCCGATGATGATGTGGTCATGAACGGAAACGCCCACGGCCTCTAGCGCCTGCTCGACTTTGGCCGTCATCTGAATATCGGCCTGCGACGGCGCGGGATCGCCGGACGGATGGTTGTGCACCAGTATGACGGCGGAGGCGTTCAGTTCCAGCGCCCGCTTCGCTACTTCGCGCGGATAGACCGGGACGTGGTCGACCGTACCGCGTTGCTGCTCCTCGTCGGCGATCAGAGTGTTCTTGCGGTCGAGGAACAGGATGCGGAACTGTTCGATATCGCGGTGCGCCATCGCGGTCTTGCAATAATCCATCAACGCGGCCCAGGACGAGATAATGTTGCGATTGATGACCTTGGCGCGCCCCAGACGCTGGGCTGCGGCCTCGATAATCTTGAGTTCCTGCACCACCGCCTGGCCAACACCGCTGACCTCTCTGAGCCGCGGCTGCGGGGCCGAGATCACATGGTTGAAATCGCCGAACACCGCCAGCAGGCGCTTGGCCAGCGGTTTCACATCCTGCCGTGGAATGGCGCGAAACAGCACCAGTTCCAGCAATTCGTAGTCCGGCATGGCATTGGCGCCGCCCTGAAGGAACCGCTCGCGCAGGCGTTTGCGGTGATCTTTGCGAAAATCCTCTTTCGCCGCCACGGCCGGCCTCGTCGCCTGCTGGAAAAATCCGGGCAGCGGCATTTCGTTGAACGCGTTCTGGTGTTTGTCTTTGGACATGTCCGCACTGTCGCGGAACTTGGTTAACAGATCGCTAAATCGATCCGCCGATTACACCCATGTCGGGTGAAACTTGCCAGCCGGAGACAGGGTAAAAATCTCGCATCCCTCCGCTGTAACGCCGATGGAGTGTTCGAACTGCGCCGACAGGGACCTGTCCTTGGTTACAGCGGTCCAGTCGTCGGACAGCGTCTTGGTTTCCGGCCTGCCGAGGTTGATCATCGGCTCGATGGTAAAGAACATCCCTTCTTCCAGGGCCGGGCCGGTTCCGGGGCGTCCGTAATGCAGCACATTGGGCGGGGCATGGAACACGCGGCCAAGCCCGTGTCCGCAAAAATCCCGCACCACCGAGCAGCGCTGCGACTCCGCATAGGTCTGGATCGCGTGGCCGATATCGCCGAACGTGTTGCCCGGCCTGACCGCGTCGATGCCCATCATCAGTGAGTCATAGGTGATCTGGATCAGCCGCTCCGCCTTGCGCGACAATTTGCCCGCGACATACATGCGCGAGGTATCGCCGAACCAGCCATCGAGGATACAGGTCACATCGATGTTCAGAATGTCGCCGTCGCGCAGCTTCTTGTCCGACGGGATGCCGTGGCAGACCACGTGATTGATCGAGATGCAGGACGATTTCGGATAGCCCTTGTAGCCCAGCGTCGCGGGCACCGCATTGTTGGCAACCATGTAGTCGTGGCACAGCTGGTCGAGATAGTCCGTCGTGACGCCCGGCTCCACGAAATCCGCAACCATGTCCAGCACCTCGGCGGCCAGACGGCCGGCCTTGCGCATGCCCTCGAATTCCTCGGGGCTGTGGATGGTGATGCCATCCTGGTTCAGTCGGGGTTGCGTGATACCTTTCACTGGGTACTCCATTTCATTTTCCGCCGGGCGGCCTTAATCAGACACTGTCGCCGGCATCAATTTCCATCGGCGTGCCAAGCGTGACCGATTCCGTCGACAAGGCCGCTTCATAGCAGAGCGTCTCGACCCCTGCCAGTTTCGCGGCGCGATAAGCTTCAGCATAATCCGGGTCGATATCCTCTGCCAGCGAAAAGCGGCTGCAATCGCTGCGCTGGACCAGATAGAACATCACGGCGCGATAGCCGTCAGCGGCCATCCGGGCAAGGTCATGCAGGTGCTTGGTGCCGCGCTTGGTGACGCTGTCGGGGAACTCTGCCAGTCCCGGCTGGCGCGACAGCGTGACGTTCTTGACCTCGACATAGGCGTCCGGCTTTCCCGAAGCCGACAGCAGGAAATCAATCCGGCTGGCATTGCCATAGCGGACCTCGGACCGGACCAGCGGATAGTTCGACAGCTCGGGTATCTCGCCCCTGTCCAATGCCTCTCCCACGATCCGGTTCGGCAGGGCGGTGTCGATACCGGCCATGTGGCCGCCGTCCAGTTCGACCAGCTTCCAGCTGTAGTTCAGTTTCCGGCTCGGGTTGTCGTTCGGTTCCAGCCAGATGCGCGTCCCCGGCTTCTGCAAGCCCATCATGGAACCCGGATTGGCGCAATGCACCGTGACCTCTCGCCCATCTTCGAGCGTGACGTCGGCGAGGAAACGTTTATATCTACGAATAAGACGCGCAGGGATCAGAGTTTGTTCGAAGTTCATGCCGTGAAATCTAGTAGTTCGAGTGCAAAAGGACAATGACAATGGCGCAAGCTACAGCCAATCCGACGGCCGCAATGCTGGCGATCGGCGACGAAATCCTGTCGGGACGCACCCGCGATTCCAATATTCATCATCTGGCGCAGCAATTGACCGCCGTCGGTATCGACCTGAAAGAGGTGCGGATCGTCGCCGACGACCCCGAAGCGATTGTCGGCTCCGTCAACGGTCTGCGCGCGAAATACACCTATGTCTTCACCAGTGGCGGCATCGGGCCGACACATGACGATATCACCGCCGAAAACGTCGCCCGCGCCTTCGGCGTACCGATCGATATCCGGGCAGACGCCCGCGCCGTGCTGTCCAACCACTATCCGAACGGCGAGGCGGACCTCAATCCGGCGCGGCTGCGCATGGCCCGCGTCCCCGAGGGCGCGATCCTGATCGAAAATCCTGTGTCGGGCGCGCCCGGCTTTTCCATCGGCAACGTCCACGTAATGGCGGGTGTTCCGAAAGTCTTCGAGGCGATGGTCGCCGGATTGCTGCCACGACTGGAAACCGGACTGGCGATCACATCGGCATCGGTGCGGGTAGAGCGGCCTGAAAGCGTTGTTGCTCCGGCGCTTGGAGAATTGGCAAGGGAATACCCGGACCTGTCCATCGGATCCTATCCCTATTACGGCAGCGGCGGCTATGGCACGAATCTGGTCGTGCGCGGCACCGACCCGGCGCGGGTGGCAGAGGCGGAAGCCGCCCTGATCCGCGCCTTCCGGGACGTATGACAGGCTGGCAAAAGCCCGATATCGACCGGCTGTTCGCGTCCGTGGACGCGACATGGCCGCCGCACCGTGTCCGGCAGCGGGACGGGTGGACCTTTCGCGAAGGGAGCGGCGGCGGCAAGCGGGTCTCGGCAACGACGCTGGCGGGAACCGCGCAGGACGCCGATATTGCCTTCGCGGCACGGGTAATGGCGGATTTGGGTCAACCCGACCTGTTCATGATCCGGCCTCAGGATGCGGCACTGGATCAACGGCTTGCCGGCGCCGGATACGAGGTCATCGATCCGGTGACCGTTCTGATCGCCCCGCTGTCTGAAATGACATCGGAGCGCCCCGCGCGGACACCCTTGTTCGCAACCGGGCCGACCAAAGATATGGCGCAGGTCTGGCATGCCGGCGGCATCGGGCAGGCGCGGCTGGACATAATGCGCCGCTGCGCCCTGCCGAAAACCTGCGTGGCCCTGTCGGAAAAGGGCCAGATGGCCGCCGTCGCCTTTGCCGCCTGCCACGACGGTGTGGTGATGTGCCATGCTGTCGAGGTTCTGGAACGCTTTCGCCGCAGGGGACTTGGCCGGGACATCATGCTGGCGATTCTGGGCTGGGCGCGGAACCAGAAAGCCCACAGCCTCAGCGTCCTGACGACACGGGAAAACACTGCGGCGCTTTCGCTTTACGGCGGCATGGGAATGACAGGGGCGTGCGGCTATCACTACCGCATCCAGCAGGCTTGAACCTACCAGACCTCGTTGCCCTTGGTTCGGAAATACTCCACCAGATAGTCGATGAAGACACGCAGCTTGGGCTGGATGAACTGGCCGGGCTGATAGACGATCTGCACGTTGCGTTCATCCACCGGAAGGTCCGGCAGAACCTTGACCAGTCGGCCCTCGGCCACCGATCTGTAATACAGAAAACTCGGCAGGTAGGCGATGCCGAGGCCCGCCTCGGCGGACCGCAGCAGCGACAGCCCGTCATTGACCGTCAGACGGCCGCCAACGCGGATCTGGCGGGTCTCTCCACTCGGGGATTTGATACGCCAAAACGTGTCCGAGGGTTCGGTGGAATAATGCAGCAAGTTGTGCTGCGTCAGGTCGTCGATCCGCCCCGGCGCGCCGTGTTCGGCCAGATAGGCGGGCGAGGCCACCATCGCCATCCGCATCGTCGTCAGCTTGCGTGCGCGCAGCGAGCTGTCGGACAGGTTGCCGATGCGCAGCGCCGCGTCGAACCGGTCCGACAGCAGGTCGACGGGGCGGTTGTCGAGCACCATATGGACATGCAGGTCGGGATATTTCTTGAGGAAACCGGACAGCGCACCGGGCAGGTGCTGCGCCCCGAAATCGATGGCAGCGGACAGGCGCAGCGTACCGGTCGGTTCGGATTGCAGCGAGGTCACCATAGCATCGGCCGCCGCGGCCTCGTCCAGCACCTGTGTCGCGCGGTCGTAATAGGCAAGGCCAATCTCCGTCGGGCTGACCCGGCGCGTGGTGCGGTCCAGCAAGCGCGCGCCCAACCGGGCCTCCAGCGAGGCAACGTGTTTCGAGATCGCCGACTTGGAAACCCCCAGCTTGCGCGCCGCCTCGGTGAAGCCGCCATTGTCGACGACGCTGGCGAAGGCTTCCATTTCGGTCAGACGGTCCATGTGTGTCCCAATTCAGTTCTGGCCTAGCGTTCCGGCAGCAGGCCGCGCGGGCTGAAGCGCAGAACCAGCAGCAGGATAACACCCATGGTCATCAGCCGCATATGCGCCGCAGAATCCACCAGATGCGCCTTCAGGCTGCTGTCGTCCGGCATCGTCGCGGTCAGCGTCTCCATCAGCCACAGGCCGATGGGTTCGGCCTCGATCCAGAAGAACCAGATGACGAAACCGCCCAGCACCGCGCCCCAGTTGTTGCCCGACCCCCCGACGATCACCATGACCCAGATCAGGAAGGTAAATCGCAGCGGTTGGTAAGAGGATGGCGTAAGCTGCCCGTCCAGCGTGGTCAGCATGGCACCCGCGACGCCGACGACGATCGAGCCGAGCACAAAGACCTGCAAATGCCGCGCGGTAACGTTCTTGCCCATCGCATTGGCGGCAACCTCGTTGTCGCGGATCGCCCGCATCATCCGGCCCCAGGGCGAATGCAATGCGCGCTCCGACAGCCAGAGAACCGCCAGCAGAACCACGGTGAACAGCAGGACGTAGCATAGCTTGACGAAAATACTGGAAAACGTTACCGGGTCCTGCCCCAGCGAGCGGCACAGGCTCAGGAACCATTCCGCCTGTTGAAGGTCGATCTCGTAGGGCACCGGGCGCGGCAGGCCGTTGACGTTCTTGACGCCGCGCGCCAGCCAATCCTCTTGCTTCATCACAGCGACGATAATCTCGGATATCCCCAGCGTCGCGATTGCAAGATAGTCAGAGCGCAGGCCCAGCGATATCTTGCCCACTACCCAGGCGGCCAGTCCGGCAAACAATCCGCCGACCGGCCACGCCAGCAGTACCGGCAGGCCAAGCCCGCCAAGATACCCGGTGCGGGCCGGCTCTACGGCTTCAACCGCAGCGGTCGAGATCCCGAAATAGTGGCGGGTCACGAAGAACCCGCCGACACAGACGACCAACATGAGAAAGCTGCGCAGCCGCCCCTTGGGCATTTTCGAATAGACGAAAATCGCTCCGCAAATGGTTATCGCACCCATCGCCAGCGACGCCAGCACGCCGGGACCGCCCGCCGCCCAGGCCTCTGGCACCGGCGGCATCGCCACTAAAACCGCCGCCAGTCCGCCGAGAGCGGCAAAGCCCATTACCCCGACGTTGAACAAGCCCGCATAGCCCCACTGGATATTCACGCCCAGCGCCATTATCGCCGAGATCAGGCACAGGCTGAGGATCGACAGCGCGACGTTCCAGCTCTGAAACTGGCCGACGAGTATGATTAGCGCCGCCATGATGGCGAAATAGAGCAGCCCCCGGTTCTTTGGTGTTTCCGCGGCGCGGGTGGTGGATGTCTGGTTGCCGCTCATACCGATTTCCCCGCGAACAATCCTGTCGGACGCAACAGAAGAACCAGCACCAGAATGATGAAGCTGACCGCGAACTTGTAATCCGTTGACAGCAGTTGCATCAGGCTATCGGGCGCCCACCAGTCGGCGGGCACCAGATAGGCCAGGAATTTCTTGTAGGCATAGGTCACCATGACCTCGGAAAAGGCGATCACGAAACCGCCTGCGATAGCGCCAAGCGGGCTGCCTAGTCCGCCGACGATCGCCGAGGCGAATATCGGCAGGAGCAGCTGGAAATAAGTGAACGGCTTGAAGCTCTTGTCGAGGCCGTAGAGCGTTCCGGCGATGGTCGCCAGCGCGGCGGCGAGTATCCACGTCACCGCCACCACCTTATCCGGGTTGATGCCGGACAGCAGCGCCAGATCCTCGTTGTCGGAATAGGCGCGCATGGATTTGCCCGTGCGGGTGCGGTTCAGGAACCAGAACAGCGCGGCCACGACAACCACGGCGGTGATCACGGTCAGGCCCTGACTCGCCTTGATCGCCAGCCCCTCATCCAGTCCGGTGGCACGCTTGAAATCGCCCGCCTTGATGATGAAACGCGCTCCGTCAGCGAACTGCTGGTCCTCGGTTCCGATCACAAAGCGCACGATGCCGTTCAGGATGAACATCACGCCGACCGAGGCGATGACATAGATCACCGGCACTGTCTTCTGCTGCCGGTAGAACCGGTAAACCAGCCGGTCCGTGCCCAGCACAAAGGCCGCGCAGACCGCGATTCCGAATGGCAGGGCAAGCAGAGCCGTGGGAAGCGGGCCTAGGTGCAGCCCCATCGACTGGAACCACCAGGTGAACAGGATCACGAACATGGTCCCGAAAGCCATTGTGTCGCCATGCGCGAAATTCGAGAACCGCAGGATGCCGTAGACAAGCGTTACACCCAGCGCGCCCAGCGCAAGCTGGCTGCCATAGGCGATTGCCGGTACCAGGACGAAATTGGCGAGCAGGACGAATGCGTTCAGAAACTCCATGATCTCAACCCCCCAGAAAGCTGCGGCGAACGTCGGGATTGGCCAGCAAAGCCTCGCCCGTGTCGGTGTAGCGGTTGGCGCCCTGCACCAGAACATACCCCTTGTCGGCGATGTTCAGCGCCTGCCGGGCGTTCTGCTCCACCATCAGGATGGTGATGCCGGTGCGCGCGACCTCGATAATGCGGTCGAACAACTCGTCCATGACGATCGGTGATACGCCTGCCGTTGGTTCATCCAGCATCAGCAGCTTGGGCTTGGTCATAAGAGCGCGGCCCACGGCCACCTGCTGGCGCTGGCCGCCGGACAGTTCGCCCGCGTTCTGGCGGCGCTTGTCGCGCAGGATCGGAAACAGGTCATAGACCTGCTCCATCGTCACCGAGATGTCGTCACGGCGCAGAAACGCGCCCATTTCCAGGTTTTCCTCGACCGACATCGACGGGAACACGTTGCTGGTCTGCGGCACGAAGGCCATGCCGCGGGCCACGCGGTCCTGCGGCGACAGGTGCGTGATATCCTCGCCGTCCAGTACCACGCTGCCTTTGCGCAACGTCAGCATTCCGAACACCGCTTTCATCGCGGTGGATTTGCCGGCGCCGTTCGGACCGACGATTACCGCGATCTCGCCCAGATCGGCCGCGATGGTGCAGTCATGCAGGATGTCCACGCTGCCATAGCCGCCCGTCATGTGGTTCGCGGTCAGGAAACTCATGCGGTGGCTTCCTTGTTCTTGAGGCCGGTGCCCAGATAAGCCTCGATCACATGCTCGTTCGCCTTGATCTCGTCGATCGTGCCTTCGGCCAGCACCGTCCCTTCGGCCATGCATATCACCGGATCGCACAGGCGGCCGATGAAATCCATGTCGTGTTCAATGACACAGAACGTGTATCCGCGCTCTTTGTTCAGCCGGATGATCGCGTCGCCGATGGTATTCAGAAGCGTGCGGTTCACGCCCGCGCCAACTTCGTCAAGAAACACCACCTTGGCGTCCACCATCATGGTGCGGCCAAGTTCCAGCAGCTTTTTCTGGCCGCCGGACAGGTTTCCGGCCAGCTCGTCCGCAACATGGGAAATTTCCAGGAACTCGATCACCTCGTCAGCCTTGCGGCGCAACTCCTGCTCTTCCTCGCGGACCTGCGCAACCTTGAACCAGGCGCCCCAGATTTGTTCGCCGCTCTGGTTCGGCGGCACCATCATCAGGTTATCCCTGACGGTCATGGAGGAAAATTCATGCGCGATCTGAAAGGTGCGCAACAACCCCTTGTGGAACAACTCATGCGGCGGCAGGCCGGTGATATCCTCGCCGTCCAGCCAGACCCTGCCGTGGGTCGGCTGATAGACACCAGCAATGACGTTGAACAAAGTGGTCTTGCCGGCCCCGTTCGGACCAATCAGGCCGGTGATCGAACCCTTGGCGATTTCCAGCGACGCGTTGTTGACGGCATAGAAGCCACCGAACCGCTTGGAGAGGTTTTCAACTTTTATCATATCGCCCCGCGAAAAAAGACAGCCCGCTTATACGGGCTGCCTTTGATTTTGCAATCGCGGATCAGCGGTAGCCGACCGTGGTCAACTTGCCATCTTTAATCTCGATCTGTCGATAGTTGCCGGCGCTTTCGCCGACACCGATCAGCTCGACGTTGGAAGCGCCGACATAATCGATATCACCACCGCCTGCGATGATTTCCAGCGCCTTGCCCAGCTCACCGGGCAGGATTTTCTCGCCAGGTGCGTTGGCCAAATCGGTGATCTTGTCCTTGTAGACCTGCGGGTCGGTCGAGTTGGCCGCCTGCATGGCCAGCAGCATCAGCGCTGCCGCGTCATAGGACTCGCCGGAATAAGGCGAGGTGGCGTCAAAGGCACCGGCGGCCAGCTCCACCAGCTTGTCGGCGCCGGGGCTGTCGGTACCGGGCGCCTGTCCAAAGGACCCGTTCAGATCCGGACCAATGGCGAGCGGCAGCGAATCACCGACCATGCCGTCGGGCAGAACGAACAAGTCAAAGGCGCCGGTGTCCAGCGAAGCCTGGATGATGCCTTTTCCGCCCTGGTCGATATAACCGGCCACCACGAGCGCTTCGCCGCCGGCCGAGGCCAGCGCGCCGACCTCGGCGGAATAATCCGCCTTGCCGTCTTCGTGCGATGCGTTGATCGTTACCGTGCCGCCAGCGGCCTCAAAGGCGCTCTGGAACGCATCGGCAAGGCCCTTGCCGTAGTCGTTGTTGGTATAGGTCAGCGCGACGGTCTTGATGCCCTTTTCCAGAACGATCTCGGTCATGACTTCGCCCTGGCGCGCATCCGAAGGCGCAGTGCGAAAGAACAGCCCGTTGTCTTCGACTGTGGTCAGCGCCGGAGAGGAGGCGGACGGTGAAATCATGACCATGCCATTAGGCACCGCCACGTTGCTCAGCGCCGCAGTGGTGACGCCGGAACAGTCGCCGCCGACGATGCCCGCGACCATGTCTGAGGTGATCAGCCGTTCTGCCGCGGCCGTGGCCGCCGCCGCGTCAACGCAGGTGGTGTCGGCGCGTACCGACTCGACCTTGCTGCCGCCCATGAACTTGCCGGAGTCCGAAACCTCGGTGATCGCCAGTTCCGCCGCCGGCGCCATCTGCGCCACCAGCGATTCAATCGGTCCAGTATAGCCCAGCAAGACGCCGATCTTCACGGTGCTGGAATGGCCGGCGGAATAAGCAGCGCCCGCCACCAGGCCGATAATGGCAGTTGAAGTTACAAGAAGTCTTCTCATCAGTTTTCTCCCATTGGAACCTTGTCCAAAATTTGGCCAGTGGTGTTTCCCCGCCGGCCATGTTGTTCGAAGCTGGACCCTTTGCGCTCAGATCCGGCCTCGCGATTGCCGGCAACCATGCCGTCGGGCGGGTTGCGTTGTCCAGAGAAAAGCTAATATTACCCTGCGATGCAACCAGATTTCGCTGTCGCACGTGGATCAGTCGCCCGGCCGGCATAACAAATCGAATCGCATGCCGGACCACTCTGGACTTGCGCATTCGGATTAACATCATTATATGAGCGTCAACAGCGGTAAGACTGGCCTCCACCCCCAGACTTCCATCGAAGAATTGCGACGGGCTGCGGCCCGTTTTTTTGTTTCCGGAGTTAGAATGTCCGACCTCATCGCCAAAACAGCGATCGATAAACGACTTGCAGAAATCGTCCGGCCCGTGATCGAGGATCTGGGCTTTGAACTGGTGCGCCTGCGCCTGATGGCTGGCAAGACCCAGACGCTGCAAATCATGGCGGACCGCCCCGGCGGCGGCATCGACGTGGACGATTGCGCGCTGATCTCGACAACAGTGTCCGCGACGCTGGACGTCGAGGACCCAATTGACGGCGAATACGCTCTGGAGGTTTCCAGCCCCGGCATCGACCGGCCGCTGACCCGGCTGAAGGACTTCGATGCCTTCGAGGGCCATGAGGCCAAGATCGAAACCACCGAGCTGATCGACGGGCAGCGGCGCTTCAAGGGCCAGCTGCGCGGAACCGAGGGCGACGAAGTGCTGATCGAAATCCCGCAAGGGGTGATCGGACTGAAATTTGACTGGCTTGAAGATGCCAAGCTGGTGTTAACCGACGAACTGATCGCCGAAATGCTGAAGGGCCGCAAGGGCTTCGACGAAGCTGAATTCGACGAGATTGAAACCGAAGAGGACGCACAATGAGTATTACCAGCGCAAACAGGCTTGAACTGCTTCAGATCGCGGATGCTGTCGCCCGTGAAAAACTGATCGATCCCGATCTGGTCATCCAGGCGATGGAAGAGAGCATGGCAAAGGCCGCCAAGTCGCGCTACGGCGCAGAGCTGGACATCCGCGCCCATATCGACCGCAAGTCGGGCGAACTGACCATGACCCGCGTGCGTACCGTGGTTGACGAGGTCGAGGATTTCTCGACCGAGATGACCGTCGCAGAAGCCAAAGCCTATCTGGACGACCCGAAGGTCGGCGACCAGATCATCGACCAGTTACCGCCGATGGATTTCGGCCGGATCGCGGCGCAATCCGCGAAACAGGTCATCCTGCAAAAAGTCCGCGAAGCGGAACGCGAGCGTCAGTACGAAGAATTCAAGGACCGTCAGGGCGAGATCATCAACGGTCTGGTCAAGCGGACCGAATACGGCAACGTCATCGTCGACGTGGGCCGAGGCGAGGCCGTTCTGCGCCGCGACCAGTTGATCAACCGCGAGATGTTCCGCAACGGCGACCGCGTCCGCGCCTATATCAAGGAAGTCCGCTCCGAGCCCCGTGGCCCGCAGATATTCCTGTCGCGCACCGCGCCGGAATTCCTGGCCGGACTGTTCGAAATGGAAGTGCCCGAGATCTATGACGGCATCATCGAGATCAAGGCCGTTGCCCGCGATCCCGGATCGCGCGCCAAGATCGGCGTTATTTCCTATGACAGCTCGATCGACCCTGTCGGAGCTTGCGTCGGTATGCGCGGAAGCCGCGTTCAGGCCGTCGTCAACGAGCTGCAAGGCGAGAAAATCGACATCATTCCGTGGAACGAAGACGCGCCGACCTTCCTGGTCAACGCGCTTCAGCCCGCCGAGGTCACCAAGGTCGTACTGGACGAGGATGCCGACCGGATAACCGTTGTCGTCCCTGACGAGCAACTGTCGCTGGCCATTGGGCGGCGCGGCCAGAACGTGCGCCTGGCCTCGCAGCTGACCGGACTGGACATCGACATCATGACGGAATCCGATGAGTCCGAACGCCGTCAGGCCGAATTCGAGGAACGCTCGAAACTGTTCATGGACACCATGAACGTGGACGAGGTCGTGGCTCAGCTGCTGGTGTCCGAGGGATTTGCAACGCTGGAAGAGGTTGCCTATATCGATATCGACGAACTTCTGTCGATCGACGGGTTCGATCAGGACACCGCCGAGGAACTTCAGGCCCGCGCCCGCGAGTCGCTGGACGAGATAAACTCCAAGGCGCTGGCGGAGGCCAAAGAACTTGGCGTCGAACAGAGCCTGATCGATTTCGAGGGCCTTACTCCGCAGATGCTGGTTGCCTTGGCCAAGGATGGCGTCAAGACGATCGAGGATTTCGCGACCTGTGCGGACTGGGAACTTGCCGGCGGTTACACGACCGTGGACGGCGAGCGGGTCAAGGACGAGGGCGTACTGGAGTCTTTCGACGTCTCGCTGGCCGAAGCGCAGGAACTGGTGATGAACGCCCGCCTGCAACTCGGCTGGGTCACTGAAGCCGATCTGCACCCCGGGGAAGAAGAGCCCGAAGACGCAGAAGAAGGTAACGAAGAAAGCGCCGAAACCGGGGAGGCCGGGGCCTGATCGCAGGTCCCGGAGCTTACCCGTGACGCGGGGCGGTCGACACTCAGATACGGAAGGTTCCGAACGCCGCTGTATAGCGCGTATGGAGAGTCTGCCCAAAGAGCGGATGATCCGCTTCGTGCTGTCGCCGGACAATATCGTGACACCCGATATTGCCGGACGGCTTCCGGGCCGGGGCATCTGGGTCGCCGCAGAGAAGAAGGCGCTGAAAAAGGCGATTGCGCGCAACCTTTTCGCGCGCGCCGCCAAGGCGCCGGCGAAAGTGCCCGGAGATTTGCTTGAACTGGTGGAGTCTCTGCTGGTCTCGCACCTGATCTCGCTGATCTCTCTGGCCCGCAAGGGCGGCAGTGCGGTGGCCGGTTTTGACAAGTGCAAGTCGGCTCTGATATCTGAGCAGGCAATTGCACTGATCCAGGCAAGCGACGGGTCAGAAGGACAAAAGCGCAAATTGCGCCCTCCAGAGGGCGAAAATACCTATATTTCATGCCTAAAAGGCGACGAATTGGGTTTGGCTTTTGGTCGGGAACATGTGATACATGCGGCGCTGCTGCGAGGGGGACTCAGTAAACGGGTCCTGCTTGAGGCAAACCGCCTTGCCGGAGTACGCGGCGAGGTCGCCGCAAACAAAGGCGAAACAGGCCGGCAAGACCGGCGTTGAAAGGAAGATGATACGTATGAGTGACGAAAACAAAGGCGACAAGAAAACCGGCAAGCCCCTGACCCTGCGCGGCGGGACAGAGACCAGCCGTGTGCGCCAAAGTTTCTCTCATGGGCGGACAAAATCTGTTGTCGTCGAAAAGAAACGCAAGCGTGTCATCGTGCCCGGCAAGCCCGGCACGCCCGGCGCCACCACGTCCAGCGGTGTGAAGAACGCCCCGCGTCCGGTCGGTATTTCCGACGCGGAAATGGACCGGCGCATCAAGGCGCTGGAAGCCGCTGCCGCTCAGGAAAGCGAACGCCAGGCCCGCGAAGCCGCTGAAGCCAAGGAGCGCGAAGAAGAGCGCGAACAGCGCCGGACCGAGCTGCAGGAAAAAGAACGCGAAGAGCAGGAACGCCAGGAGGCGATCGCCGCGCGCGCGCAGGAAGAGCAGGAACAGGAGGCCGAAACCAAGAAGGCCGCCGAGAAGCCCGCTAAGCCTGCGAAGGCCGCCGAGGTCGAGGAAGACCATGCAGCGGCGCAGGTCGCCGCCGCGAAAGCTGAATCCGGCAAGCCTGTCATCAAGCGCGAGAAGGAACAGGAAGAACAACGCAAGGCTCCGCGCCCGACAAAGGGCGCCGGACCGGGCGACCGGCGCAGTTCCGGCAAGCTGACCATCACGCAGGCCCTGCGCGGCGCAGAAGGCGG
Source organism: Amylibacter sp. (assembly GCA_041573315.1). Classification (GTDB taxonomy): domain Bacteria; phylum Pseudomonadota; class Alphaproteobacteria; order Rhodobacterales; family Rhodobacteraceae; genus Amylibacter. The sequence continues at coordinate 23,573 of JBFFQS010000001.1, forward strand.
GCGGCAACGCTCGATGGCTTCGATGAAGCGCAAGCAGGAACGCGAACGCCGCAAGATGATGGGCGAGTCGCAAGACCGCGAAAAGGTCGTGCGCGACGTTCAGGTGCCAGAGGCGATTACAGTTCAGGAACTCGCCAACCGCATGGCCGAACGGTCCGCGGCAGTGGTCAAGGCGCTTATGAACAACGGCATCATGGCTACCCAGAACCAAACCATCGACGCCGACACGGCAGAGCTGATCGTCGAAGAATTCGGCCACCGCGTCGTGCGTGTATCGGATGCCGACGTTGAGGATGCGATTTCTTCGGTCGAGGACAAGGAAGAAGACCTGCAGCCGCGCGCCCCCGTGATTACGATCATGGGTCACGTTGACCACGGCAAGACCTCGGTTCTGGACGCAATCCGCAAGACCAACGTCGTCTCCGGCGAAGCCGGCGGCATCACCCAGCACATCGGCGCCTATCAGATCAGGACCGACGACGACCATGTTCTGACCTTCCTCGATACGCCCGGCCACGCCGCGTTTACGTCCATGCGTGCCCGCGGCGCGCAGGTGACGGACATCGTTGTTCTGGTGGTTGCGGCAGACGACAGCGTGATGCCCCAGACCATCGAGGCAATCAACCACGCCAAGGCTGCCGGCGTTCCGATGATTGTCGCCATCAACAAGATCGACAAGCCCGGCGCTGATCCCACCCGCGTGCGCACGCAGTTGCTGCAGCACGAGGTGGTTGTCGAGGAAATGTCCGGTGACGTGCTGGATGTGGAAGTCTCCGCCAAAACCGGCGATGGCCTCGACAAGCTGATCGACGCCATCGTGCTGCAGTCCGAACTTCTGGAACTCAAAGCCAACCCGGACCGCCCGGCGCAGGGCGCCGTGATCGAGGCCAAGCTGGACACAGGCCGCGGCCCGGTTGCCACGGTTCTGGTTCAGGCCGGTACGCTCAAGAAAGGCGACATCTTTGTCGTCGGCGAACAGTTCGGCAAGGTCCGCGCACTGATCGACGATCAGGGCAAGCAGGTAACCGAGGCTGGTCCGTCTGTTCCGGTCGAGGTTCTGGGCCTGAACGGCACGCCCGAGGCCGGCGATATCCTGAACGTGGTCGCCAGCGAAGCGGAAGCCCGTGAAATCGCCGATTACCGCGCCCAGGCCGCGAAGGACAAGAAAGCCGCCATCGGCGCGGGCACGACGCTCGACCAGCTGCTGGCCAAGGCCCAGGCGGACAAAAACGTCAACGAACTGCCGATCGTGGTCAAGGCCGATGTCCAGGGCTCCACCGAAGCCATCATCCAGGCAATGGAAAAGGTCGGCAACGAAGAGGTTCGCGTCCGCGTCCTGCACGCCGGTGTCGGCGCAATCACCGAGAGCGACGTGACCCTTGCCGAAGCCTCCGGCGCGCCGATCATCGGCTTCAACGTGCGGGCAAACGCGCCTGCACGGAACGCCGCCAACCAGAAGGGTGTCGAGATCCGCTACTACTCGATCATCTACGATCTGGTAGATGACGTTAAAGCGGCTGCCTCTGGCCTGCTGTCCGCAGAGATCAAGGAAAGCTTCATCGGCTATGCCACGATCAAGGAAGTATTCAAAATCACCGGCGTCGGCAAGATCGCCGGCTGTGAGGTCACCGAAGGCGTTGCCCGCCGCGATGCCGGCGTTCGCCTGCTGCGCGACAACGTCGTGATCCACGAAGGCAAGCTGAAGACCCTGAAACGCTTCAAGGACGAAGTCAAAGAGGTTCAGGGCGGTCAGGAATGCGGCATGGCGTTCGAGAACTATGACGATATCCGCGAAGGCGACGTCATCGAGATTTTCGAAACCGAGGAAATCGAACGGACGCTGTAACAGCGGTGCTTCACGGACAAAAAGGGCGGTTACAACCGCCCTTTTCTTTTTCGTGACCGGCTATGGAATACCCAAGGGAAACCCATATATTGAGTCGACAGAATCGAGGTACGCATGTCTGAACAACAGAAATTCCCCGGATGGCACGGCACGACAATTATCGGCGTCAAGAAAGGCGGCAAGGTCGTCGTCGCGGGCGATGGACAGGTCAGTCTGGGCCAGACCGTGATCAAGGGCAGCGCCCGCAAGGTGCGCCGCATCTCGCCCGGCGGACACGACGTGGTTTGCGGCTTTGCAGGATCGACCGCCGATGCCTTTACCCTGCTCGAACGGCTGGAGGCGAAATTACAGGCCTCTCCGGGCCAGCTGGCCAAGGCCTCGGTCGAACTGGCCAAGGACTGGCGCACCGACAAATACCTGCGCAATCTGGAGGCGATGCTGATCGTCACCGACGGCCGCGATCTTTTCGTGATCACCGGCGCAGGCGACGTTCTGGAACCCGAAAACGATATCGCCGCCATCGGATCGGGCGGCAACTACGCGCTGGCAGCCGCCCGCGCATTGGCCGACGGCAAGGACGACGCCGAGGCGATCGCCCGCAAGGCGCTGGCCATCGCGGCCGAGATTTGCGTCTACACCAACGGCAACCTGACGGTAGAAACCATCGAAGGCTAGAGCGCTCTGGCAAACGCCTGCGGACCCGACCTTTGACCGAAAAAAGGCCAAACCCATGACCAACCTGACCCCCCGGGAAATCGTGTCCGAACTGGACCGTTTCATCATCGGCCAGAAAGATGCGAAACGCGCGGTCGCCGTGGCGCTGCGCAACCGCTGGCGGCGCAAGCAGCTTGGCGACGATCTGCGCGACGAGGTCTATCCCAAGAACATCCTTATGATCGGCCCGACCGGCGTCGGTAAAACCGAAATCTCGCGCCGTCTGGCCAAGCTGGCCAAGGCGCCGTTCCTCAAGGTCGAAGCCACAAAGTTTACCGAGGTCGGCTATGTCGGCCGCGATGTGGAACAGATAGTCCGCGATCTGGTAGACGGCGCCATGGTCATGGTCCGCGAGCAGATGCGCGACGAGGTCAAGGCCAACGCGCACGGCTCGGCGGAGGAACGCGTTCTGGATGCGCTCTGCGGCGAAGATTCACGCGATCAGACCCGAGAGATGTTCCGCAAGAAACTGCGCGACGGTATTCTTGACGACAAGATCATCGAGCTGGACGTCGCCGACACATCCAACCCGATGCAGATGATGGATATCCCGGGGCAGCCCGGCGGGGGCGGCGTGGGGATGATGAATCTCGGCGATCTGTTCGGAAAGGCGCTCGGCGGGCGCACCACGCGGCGCAAGATGACGGTTGCGGAATCCTATAAGGTGCTGATCAACGAAGAGGCCGACAAGCTGGTCGATCAGGAAGCGGTGACCAAGGAAGCGGTCAGCGCGGTCGAGGAAAACGGCATCGTTTTTCTGGACGAGATCGACAAGGTCTGCGCCCGCGCCGACGCCCGTGGCGCAGACGTATCGCGCGAAGGCGTGCAGCGTGACCTGCTGCCGCTGATCGAAGGCACGACCGTCTCGACCAAATATGGCCCCGTGAAAACCGACCACATCCTGTTCATCGCTTCGGGTGCGTTCCACATCGCAAAACCCTCCGACCTGCTGCCGGAACTTCAGGGCCGCCTCCCGATCCGCGTCGAACTGCGCGCCCTGACCGAGGCGGATTTCGTGCGCATCCTGACCGAGACCGACAACGCCCTGACGCGGCAGTACATCGCCCTGATGAACACCGAAGAGGTGGATGTCGAGTTTACCGAGAACGGCATCTCGCAGATCGCCAAGATCGCCGCCGAAGTCAACGAGACCATCGAGAATATCGGCGCACGCCGTTTGCATACGGTGATGGAGCGGGTCTTCGAGGAGTTGAGCTTTACCGCGCCGGATCGAAGCGGCGACAAGGTGACCATCGACAGCGCGTTTGTAGAGGAACATCTGGGCGAGCTGGCAAGGTCACCGGATATCAGCCGGTATGTGCTTTAACCAATTTCGCGGCTAGCGAACGCAGGTCACCCGCCTTTTCCACGTGACACCGCCTCAAAACGGTGCCAATCATCCGCACATGGCGATAACTGAATTCCTCAGAACCAACGTCCGTTGGCTGTCGGCAGGCGTGCTGCTGAACTTTTCCACGAGTTTCGGCCAGACATTCTTTATCTCGATTTTCGCCGGCCAGATCATGCTGGATTATGGGCTGAGCAACGGCGACTGGGGCCGGATTTACGGCACCGGCACGCTGGTCTCCGGCTTGCTGATGATCTGGGCGGGGGCTTATACCGACCTCTACCGCGCGAGGTCGCTGTCGGTCGCCATGTTCTGCATGATGTGTGCGTTCTGCCTGGCGATGGCGTTCAACACCAACGCGGCGCTGTTGATCGTCATCATTTTCGGGCTGCGATTCAGCGGTCAGGGCATGCTCAGCCATATCGCCATGGTCGCTATGGCGCGCTGGTTCGTCGGCGGCCGAGGCAAGGCGGCGGCGATTTCGCGGCTTGGGTTCTCGTTCGGCGAGGCGCTGCTGCCGGTTCTGTTCGTGGCTCTGATGGCCTATACCTCGTGGCGGTCGCTCTGGGCAGTGTCCGCCGTCGTGGCACTGCTGTTCATCCTTCCGCTTCGCTATCTGCTGTCGGAAGAGCGCACGCCGCAGTCTGTCGCCGAAGAAAGCCACGCGGTCGGTATGTCCGGAAGGCACTGGTCAAGGTCGCAGGTCCTGCGGCACCCGCTGTTCTGGCTGGTCCTGCCCGCCATCGCCGCGCCACCCATGATGGGAACGGCCTTCTTTTTCCAGCAGGTCTATTTCGCCGATATCAAGGGCTGGGAACATGTCCATCTGGTAGCGCTGTTTCCGTTTTATACGCTGACCACGGTTTTCTCGCTGCTGCTGGCCGGGGCCGCCATCGACCGCTGGGGCAGTTCCGTGATGATGCCGCTGTTCCAGCTGCCCATGGCCGTCGCCTTCGTGGTTTTCAGTCAGGCCACCAGCCTGAGTTGGGCCATGGTCGGCCTGGTGCTGCTGGCCCTGATGCAGGGCGCCTACGGCGTCGTGCCGCTGGCCTTCTGGTCGGAATACTACGGCACCCGTCACATTGGATCGATCAAGGCGATGGCAGCGGCGGTAATGGTGGTGGCATCCGCTATCGGTCCGGCCCTGACCGGCGCGCTGATCGATCTTGGCATCAGCTTGACCGTTCAGATGCTCTGGATTGCTGTCTATGTCGTCATAGCCTGCGCTCTGGTCTATATCGGAGTGTTGCGCGCCAAACCGACGTTACAGCACGCTAGCGTCTCCGCCTGAGATAAACGTAAAACGCGCCCTTGCCGCCGTGTTTCGGATGGGCCTGCGTCACTTGCAGGACAATCCCTGAAAGAGCCCCGGAGCGCAGCCAGTCGGGCAGGGATTCCCGAAGCACACCCGACCGGGGCCGGTTGAACTCGTCGATATGGGTCCGCTTGCCCTTGCCGGTGATCACCAGCACCAGCCGCGCGCCACGGGCATGCGCCCGCTGCAGCGACAGTACAAGTTGCTGGCGGGCCTGTTCCGCCGTCATTCCGTGCAGGTCCAGCGTCACGTCGATTTCGAGCCTGCCTTTCAGAAGTCTCTGAAAATTCCGCTTGTCCATATTGGGCGAAACCTTGGCCGCTGCCTCGTCGATGGCCGGTCGCCGGTCCGGTGGCGCGGTCTCGGTCTTCTCGCCGATCCGGAACGGCTTTATCGGCACGCGCGGTTCCCGCTTTGGCGACGCTTTCTTCGGTGGAAAGATGGCCGGTGCCGCCGGCTTTTTTCGTTCAGGGTGCAGTGGGTCGACACGCTCGGTCAGCCTGTTCCACAGCTGGCGGTCATCGTCGCTGAGCTGGCGTTTCTTGCGCGCCATTGCCCTAGGTCCTCGGGGCGAAGGAGCCCAGAGCAGCCTTTGGCAGCAGAATATATATGTTGCCCGGATGGTTGGTCCGGCCGGCAATGCGGCCCGCATCGCGACCCGAACCATAGAAAATATCGCCGCGGTGCGGCCCGTTGACCGCCCCGCCCACGTCCTGGGCAATGAGCAGGCGCCTCAAGGGGTCCTTGCCCTGTTTATCTATCCATACCGGGCTGCCCAAGGGGATATACTTCGGATCGACGGCAATGCTGCGCAGCGGAGACAGCGGCACACTCATGGCGCCGATCGGTCCGGCGTCCTCCGGCAGATCCGTCACTTCACGGAAAAAGATATACCGTGGATTGTGGTTCAGCAGTTCCTGACCCTCGCGGGGATTCTCGCGCACCCACTTTTTTATCGCCGAGGCGGTAATGCCGCGCCCGCCCAGCGATCCACGCCGTATCAACTCCTTGCCGATCGAGCGATATTCATGACCGTTTGACGCTGAAAATCCTGCCCGCATCGCGCCGCCATCGGTCAGACGGATGCGGCCCGATCCCTGAATCTGCAGGAAGTAGGCTTCGACCGGATCGGTCAGCCACGCCAGTTCCAGCCCTCGGCCGTGCATCGCCCCGGACTCGATCTCGGCTCGTGATTTCCAGCGGCCCTTGCCGCTCCAGTCGCGCGGCTTGCGATAGATCGGATACTGAAACGCGCCGCCCCGTTCACGGGAGCCTTTCAGTTCCGGCTCATAGTAACCGGTGAACAGAACCGGTTCTTGCGGGATTACCTGAACCGGCCTGAAATGGGCCTCGAAAAACTGCCGGGGATCCTTTGCGCGCTTGGACGCCGCACATATGCCGGACCATTCCGCCGTGGTCAGCCGAGGGTCCTTTGCGCGGCGGCAAGAGGTGCGAAACGCGATCAGCGTATCCGACAGATCATCCTGCTGCCAGCCCGGAAGCTCTTCGAATTCTATCGGCTTGAATCGCGTCGCGTCTGCAGAGGCTATTCCTGACATCAGCAGGACTGCCGCTGCAAATAACCCCGAGAGACAATACCATCGCGCAAACATCACCCGCCTGTCGCCACCAGTTCCCAGTTCGGATCGTCCTGCCCCATCTTGCGGGCAAAGGTCCAGGTATCGGTCTGCTTCTTGATCTTGTTCGGTTCACCCTCGACGATCTCGCCTTCGGCATTGCGCACCACGGACGTGAGTTCGGCAACGAAGCGCAGCGTCACTTCTGCTTCTTTGCTGCGCGGATCGAAAGTTGCATCCATGATCTTCATCTCGCTCACACCGACGAACTGCGCGTCGACACGCAGACCCTTTTCAATGCGATCGTTTATAACGGACTCGAATGTCTCGTAAACGTCCGGCGACAGGAACTTGTCGAGCGCCTCCAGATCGCCGCCCTCGAAGGCCATCAGGATCATTTCGTAGGCCTGCCGGGCTCCGCCCTGAAACTCTGTGACCGAAAAATCAGGTTCCACCGCCTTCATCGCGGCAAAGGCCTTGCCTGCATCGCTGGCGATATCGACATGGTCGGCGATATCCCGGTCCGGGCCGCCTTCGATTACCTCGAAACCGCGCGGCAGGCCCTTGGCTGAGGGCTTCGCGTCCGTTTTCGGTTCGAATCCGTCCCGCGTTCCCAAGACATTTCGCAGCCGAAGGAACAACACGACGGCAATCACACCCATTATAATAAGCTGAAAAACAGCGGAGCTCATTCATTACCCTTTCAAAAATTGGCAACAACTGTGGCATTGTTACCTGTCATTACCTATTTAGGTCAGTGGAAAGGGCAAGTCTACTGATTGCACGCTCTGTTGAAGAAGGGATCGCCAAATGTGGCTCTTTGTAATTTTCGTGGTCGTCCCGATCGTCGAAATCGCGCTGTTTATCGAGGTCGGCGGCTTTCTGGGCCTGTGGCCGACCCTGGCGATCGTGGTGCTCACGGCATTGGCGGGATCGGCGCTGCTGCGCTCGCAGGGGTTCGCAACGCTTGAAACGCTGCAAAACAACCTGCGCACGGGCGGCGATCCGATCAATCCGATCGCGCACGGCGCCCTGATACTTGTCGCGGGCGTGCTGTTGCTGACGCCGGGTTTCTTCACGGACTCCGTCGGCCTGTCCCTGATGATCCCGCAGGTGAGGGTCTGGGTGATAAAATGGGTTGGGCGCCGCATCGCAGAAGGTGATATCAAGGTCTATTCCAACACCAACGCCGCGCCGCGCCGGCCCCGCGACGACAGTACCCTGGACGGTGACTATACCGTGATCGACGACGATCCCGAGGAAAAGGGCGATTCCGGATGGACAAAGCGCTGAGACCGGCTTTCTGCGATTGTTCCCCACAGGAAACCTTGATAGGAAACTGCAGAGTTTAAAAATGGAGTTCAGTCATGGCCGATAAGGAAAACGGTGCCGCGGATGCAGCGCCAGAGCAACCGAAAATGCCTACAGTGCGCGTTGTAAACCAATACATCCGCGATCTGTCTTTCGAGAATATTGCCGCCCAGAAGGGCTTGGGCGCGAATGTGAAGCCAGAGGTCAACGTGCAGGTGAACCTCGACGCGAAAAAGGGCAACGACGGCCAATATGAGGTCATCCAGAAACTGACCGTCACCTCCAAGGCTGGCGAGGATACGGTGTTTCTGCTCGAGCTCGACTATGCCGGTCTGTTCAAGATCGAGAACATATCCGAGGCACAGCTGCACCCGTTCCTGATGATTGAATGTCCGCGCCTGACGTTCCCCTTCGTGCGCCGCATCATACGCGATATCACCGCGGACGGCGGCTTTGCGCCGCTGAACGTCGACAGCATCGACTTTCTTGCGCTCTACCGCAACGAACTGGCACGCCGCGCTGCGGAATCCGCCCCGAAGAACTAGGCTTGCGGTAAACGGATTTGAATCGAGGCGGTCTTTTGGCCGCCTTTATTTTGCCTTCAGCCAGAGCGCGTCCTTGACGAGCGAGCGGACGAATTCCTCGTGCGCCTCGCGTTCCGCATCGGTCAGACGGGGCGGCAGGGCAGCCGGGCGTTCCGGCAACGCGGCACCGGTCGCGTCAGCGTTGCCCCGGTCCAGATCCGTACCGCCAACGACGTTCAGCGCAAAATCCGGCTGACGACCGCCAATCAGCTCCAGATAGACTTCCGCCAGAATTTCAGAATCGAGCAGTGCGCCGTGCTTTTCACGAGATGAATTATCAACGCCGAACCGGCGGCAAAGCGCATCCAGCGAATTTTGCGCGCCCGGAAACTTCCGCCGCGCGATCTCGAGCGTGTCGATAGCCTGTGAATACGGCAACGGCTGGTTCCCGATCCATTTCAGTTCGGCGTTCAGGAATTTCATGTCGAAACTGGCGTTGTGAATCACCAGCTTGGCGTCGCCGACAAATTCCAGAAACGCATCTGCAATGGCCTTGAAGACCGGCTTGTCCGACAGGAACGCCGAACTTAATCCATGTACCGCGAAAGCGCCCTCGGGCATATCCCGTTCCGGGTTGATATACTGGTGATAGACCCGGCCCGTCGGCATGTGGTTGTGCAGTTCGACGCCGCCGATCTCGACGATCCGGTCGCCCGTATCGGGATCGAGGCCTGTCGTTTCCGTATCCAAAACCACTTCACGCATATTACTTTTTTCCGCCTGTCAATTGCCTGACCAGATCATGGACTGCTTTGCGCGCGGATTCCAGTGATTTGCTCTCGATGACGAAATCGGCGCGTTTGGCCTTTTCCTCCAGCGGCAGTTGCTTCGACAGGATAATCTTCAGGGTTTCCGGCGTCATGCTGCCGCGCTCCAGTACGCGCCGGCGTTGTTCCTCGGGCGATGTCGTCACAACGAGCACGCCGTCACAGATCGCATCGGCTCCGACCTCGAACAACAGCGGAATGTCGAGGACTATCAGCGGGCCGTTTTGTTCCGCCAGAAAAGCTTCACGGTGCTTTTGGACGCGGGGATGCACCACCGCCTCGAGTTGTTTCAGCAAACCGGGATCGGCCTTGATCATTTCTTTCAGCTTTTGCCGGTCAACCGCGCCATTCACGACCGAGCCCGGAGCCAGCACCCCGATTTCCGCAATCAGCGCCGTGTCCTGCGAATAAAGGTCATGCACCACGGCATCCGCGTCCCACCCCGGAACGCCGGCCTCGGCAAACATTTTTGCTGTGGTCGACTTGCCGCTGCCGATAGAACCGGTCAGGCCGAGGATATACGGTCGGAGTGTCATTTCTGCGCCAGAACCAGTTCGCGCAAAGCATCGTCCACGACCGGGCGCACGCCGAACCATGCCTCGAACCCCGGAACCGCCTGATGCAGCAACATCCCCAGACCATCCACCACCGGATTACCGCGCTGCTGCGCAGCAACCAGCAGGTCCGTCATCAGTGGATTGTAAACCAGATCGGTCACCAGCGTATCGACGGGCAGACCTCGCAGCGACACTTTCAGCGGCGGCTGTCCCGTCATGCCCAAAGATGTCGTGTTCACCAGCGTCGCCGCCTCCGGCATGACAACCGGCAAATCATCCCAGTCCACCACCTTGACCCTCAGGCCGAAATGATCACGCAGGTTCCGGGCGCGCGACCGCGTCCGGTTGGCCAGCATCACTCGCGGCGCGCCCGATTGCAGCAGCGCATGGATCACGGCGCGCGCGGCGCCTCCGGCGCCAAGAACCAGCGCCGGCCCTGCGGCGGCGGACCAGTCCGGCTGATACTGGAGCAGGTTGTTCAGAAAACCTTCTCCGTCGGTATTATCCGCGAGAATTGACCCGTCCCCGCGAAACACGAGCGTGTTGGCGGCTCCGATCTCCCGCGCCCTTGCGGTTGCCTCCTGCGCCATTGCAAGCGCGGCCTCCTTGTGCGGGATCGTCACATTCGCACCCGAAAAACCCAGCGCCATCATCTTTCGGACACCGGCACGAAAACCGGCCGGAGGCATGGCGATCGGCAGGTAAAACCCGTCGATCCCGTGTTTTTTCAGCCAGTAGCCGTGAATGGCCGGCGATTTGCTCTGCGCAATCGGCCAGCCGATCACTGCCGCCAGTTTCGAAGGTTGTATCATCTGTCCAGTACCGATCTGTTCCGCAGGAATTCCAGGACCTCCAGTAACGGAAATCCCAGGACAGTGAAATAGTCGCCTTGGACACGGGCGAATAATTGCACACCCTCCGCCTCCAGCATGTAGCAGCCGACGGTGGACAGTATGTCGGCCTTGTTGCGCTCGATATATGCGGCAAGGAATTCATCGGAAAAATTCCGCATGATCAGCTGGGCCCGCCCGACAGTACGCCATACCGGTTCACCCGCGTCATAGATCACGACGGCTGACAGCAATTGATGCGTCTTGCCGCGCAGGGCGCGCAATGTCGCCTCCGCTTCCAAGAGGTCATTGGCCTTGTCATAGATCCTGCCGTCGCAGACAAGAACCTGGTCGCAGCCGATCACCAAGGCCGACGCAAACTTGCCGGCAACGCGCTGCGCCTTGTACTCCGCAAGGGCGTCAGCGACATCATGCGGCTTGGCTCCCTCGGCCAGAAGGGATTGCTTTATAGCAGCCTCGTCAACCCGCGCCGGCAGCACATCGAACGACAGGCCGGCATTTTGCAGCAGGGTTTTCCGGATCGCGGAGCCGGATGCCAGAACGATTTTCTTGTCCAAGTTGCTGTGCCTTCGTTGCGGCGCAGAGGTCCGCGCGCGTGTATAAGCATGTGTTTAACCCTGTGGAAAACAGGATCGCTTTCCGGGGCGATTTCCGGTGTAATGCCGGAATGTGCAAATGGCCAGAGTTCCATGCCCGAAGAGCCGGATTCCATACACAGTTGACAGCAGGGCTCCGGTACCCTGTGGAAAACGGGGATGGAAACATATTCCCACGTTGCCCACAGATTCGCGATTTCGCCCTAATCAATTATGATATTGTTTTGAAAGCAAAAAATATGGTTATAGCTTTTCACTAATCAAATTTATAAATTTTTTCCACAGATTTATCCCGATAAGGACTTCGGTTATAAGAATCTATCCAGACTATCCATTGTCTCCTACAACAAACACATCTTTTCTATAAATATATTTATTATAGAGGGACACACGTCAGGCCTTCCATCAAGCCACATTCCTGCTAGGAATAGATCCATGTTCGACCTTCTGTCTTCTCTCTATCCATGGACCAAAGCGCTGCACGTCATTTCGGTGATTGCCTGGATGGCGGGCCTTTTCTATCTGCCACGCCTGTTTGTCTATCACGTGGAGAAGGCCGCCGATAAAGCGGACCTTTCCGAAGTCTATTGCGAGATGGAGCGCAAGCTTTTGCGGCTGATCATGAATCCGGCGATGATCGCTGCCTGGCTTTTCGGTCTGATGCTGGTCTTTACGCCCGGGATTGTCGATTGGTCGTCGGGTTGGCCGTGGATCAAGGCCGTGGCAGTTCTGGCAATGACATGGTTCCACCACTGGCTTGGAAAGCGTCGCAAGGACTTCCTTGCGGGCACGAACACGGTGTCAGGCCGGGGATACCGGCTTATGAACGAGGTTCCGACGGTACTGATGGTCGTGATCGTCATCATGGTAATTGTCCGGCCGTTTTGACTTTCGGTTGACATTTTTCGCGCTGGAACCCATATGAACTCCAGAAACGGTCCGGTGTCCCCCACCATTCAAGGACTTTCCCCTCTTAAACTTTCATACCGGCCGCTGTGCCGGGTAAGACGGATTTATCATGAACAAAGACAGTATTGGCCTTTCTGAACTAAAGGCAAAGAGCCCCGCGGACCTGTTGAAGATGGCCGAGGACCTCGAGATCGAGAACGCATCGACGATGCGCAAAGGCGATATGATGTTCGCCATCCTCAAGGAACTGGCCGAAGAAGGCGTGGAGATATCCGGCGACGGCGTGCTCGAGGTTATGCAGGACGGTTTCGGTTTTCTGCGCTCTCCGCAGGCGAACTATCTGCCGGGCCCGGAAGATATCTATGTCAGCCCGAACCAGATCCGCAAATATTCCCTGCGCACCGGCGACACGGTCGAGGGGCTGATCCGCTCGCCGCGCGAGAATGAGCGTTACTTCGGCCTGACCAAGGTCACCTCGATCAACTTCAGCGATCCCGAGGACGTCAAGCACAAGGTCCATTTCGACAACCTTACGCCGCTGTATCCCGACGAGCGCCTGACGCTGGAAATCGAGGATCCTACCATCAAGGACAAGACCGCGCGTGTGATCGATCTGGTCGCACCCATCGGTAAGGGCCAGCGCGGGTTGATCGTGGCGCCGCCGCGGACCGGTAAAACGGTTATCCTGCAAAACGTCGCCCACTCGATTGAACGGAACCATCCGGAATGTTTCCTGATCGTGCTGTTGATTGACGAGCGGCCCGAAGAGGTGACCGACATGCAGCGGTCAGTGAAGGGCGAGGTCGTGTCCTCCACCTTCGACGAACCGGCAACGCGCCACGTCGCGGTGGCTGAAATGGTGATCGAAAAGGCCAAGCGTCTGGTCGAGCACAAGCGTGATGTCGTGATCCTGCTGGACTCGATCACCCGTCTGGGCCGGGCCTATAACACAGTCGTACCAAGCTCCGGCAAGGTTCTTACAGGTGGTGTTGACGCCAACGCGCTGCAACGTCCGAAGCGGTTCTTCGGCGCTGCGCGGAACATCGAGGAGGGCGGCTCTCTGACCATCATCGCCACCGCGCTGATCGATACCGGAAGCCGCATGGACGAGGTTATCTTCGAAGAATTCAAGGGCACTGGTAACTCTGAACTGGTTCTGGATCGAAAGATTTCCGACAAGCGCGTGTTCCCAGCCATCGACATCCTGAAATCCGGCACGCGGAAAGAGGACTTGCTGATCGAGAAATCCGATCTTCAGAAAATCTTTGTCCTGCGCCGTATTCTCAACCCGATGGGGACCACAGATGCCATCGAATTCCTGCTTAGCAAGCTGAAGCAGACCAAGACCAACGCCGAATTCTTTGACTCGATGAATACCTAAGCTACAGGTCTACCCCGAAAGGGGCGTCAGATATGTCCGATACGATTTTCGCACTTGCAACCGCCAAAGGACGGGCAGGAGTAGCCGTTCTGCGTCTGTCCGGTCCGCAGGCGCCGGCGATAGCCGAGGCGCTTGTAGGCCCGGGTTTGCCCCCATCGGGACGATCCTTGCGATTGGTGCGGGATCGTGAGGGTCGCGTATTGGACGAAGCTCTGGTGCTGAGCTTTGAAAAGGGCGCGAGTTTCACTGGCGAGGCGGTCGTCGAGTTCCAGTGCCACGGCAGTCCGGCGGTTGCGTCTGCAATTCTGCGCGCCCTGTCTGACGACGGGCGCGGCCGCTTGGCCGAACCCGGAGAGTTCACGCGCCGGGCATTGGAAAACGGCCGTCTGGATCTTGCACAGGTCGAAGGTCTCGCGGACCTGATTGAGGCCGAAACGGAATCCCAGCGCCGTCAGGCATTGCGTGTCATGCAGGGCGCATTGGGCGCACGCGTTGAGGTCTGGCGTAAGGATCTGATCCGCGCGGTCGCCTTGATCGAAGCCACGATTGATTTCGCTGACGAGGATATTCCGACGGATGTATCGCCGGAGGTTCTGGACCTGATCGACCGGACGCTTGCGGACCTTCAGAAGGAAATCGCGGGCAGCTTTGCCGCCGAACGCATTCGAGAGGGTTTCGAGGTTGCGATTGTCGGAGCGCCTAATGCCGGAAAATCCACTTTACTGAATGTTCTGGCGGGCCGCGATGCTGCGATCACATCTGAAATTGCGGGAACGACGCGGGACGTGATCGAGGTTCGAATGGACCTTGGCGGTCTGGCGGTAACCTTGCTGGACACGGCCGGTCTGCGAGAGACCGAGGATGCGATCGAGAGAATCGGTGTACAGCGAGCGTTGGAGCGCGCGCGGTTGGCCGACCTGCGCCTGTTTCTGACAGAGGACGGATCACTGTTGGGTCTTGGCCTGAGCCCTGAACCGGGGGATATCGTCGTGCGTTCGAAGGCTGATAACGTCGACGCTGGCGAAGACCTGTCGATATCGGCGAAAATAGGCCAAGGCATTGATAATATTATTAAAAATATTACAGAAGAGCTGATGAAGCGGTCTGCCGGTGCGCAAAATGCGATCCGGGAGCGGCACAGGGTTGCCATGGAACGGGCGGTGACTTACCTGATAGCAGCTCGCGAATTGGTGCTGTCCGGACCGGATGTATCGGAACTGGCGGCGGCCGAATTGCATGAGGGTATCGCAGCTTTGAATTCCCTTATCGGCCGGGTTGATGTAGAAGACCTTCTCGATGAGATATTCGCGAGCTTCTGTTTGGGTAAATAGTCAGGATTGTTTCACGTGAAACACTACGATGTCATAGTGATCGGCGGCGGTCATGCGGGCGCTGATGCGGCGCAGGCGGCGTGGCGCATGGGCGCGCGCACCGCGCTTGTGACGCACGCCTTCGCCAAGATCGGAGAGATGTCCTGCAACCCGGCGATAGGCGGTCTGGGCAAGGGACACCTGGTGCGCGAAATCGATGCGCTGGACGGGGTGATGGGCCGCGTAGCCGATCAGGCCGGCATCCAGTTCCGCTTGCTGAACCGGAAAAAAGGTCCGGCGGTTCAGGGGCCGCGGGCGCAGGCGGACCGGGCGCTTTACCGCGCCGCCATGCAGCGCGAGTTCACGGGCCGCGACGGTCTGGATGTAATCGAGGCCGAAGTCGCGGACCTGATCATGCGGGCCGGATGCTGCGAAGGCGTTGTGTTGGCCGACGGCGCGGAAATCACCAGCGGCGCGGTTGTTCTGACGACGGGGACATTCCTGCGCGGGGTGATTCATATTGGCGATCAGCGCAAGGCGGGCGGTCGCATGGGCGATAACCCCTCGGTCAAACTCGCGGAGCGCATGGATACATTCGACCTGCCCATGGGGCGGCTGAAAACCGGGACGCCGCCACGGCTGGACGGGCGGACGATCAACTGGGATATTCTGGACAACCAGCCCGGCGACGATGACCCGGTTCTTTTTTCCTTCCTGTCAAAGGCTCCGGTGGCGCGGCAAATATCCTGCGGGATCACGCATACCAACGAAAAAACCCATGAGATCATCGAAAAGAACCTGAGCCGCTCAGCGATGTATGGCGGTCACATAGATGGTGTCGGCCCCCGCTACTGTCCATCCATCGAAGATAAGGTCGTGCGCTTTGCCGACAAATCCTCTCACCAGGTGTTTTTGGAACCAGAGGGCGTCGAGGATCACACAGTCTATCCGAACGGAATATCGACGTCGCTGCCGGTTGATGTGCAGGAGGCCTATGTCAAATCCATTGCAGGGCTAGAAAATGTAACGATCCTGCAGCCGGGTTATGCCATCGAATATGACTACGTCGATCCGCGCGCCTTGCGCCATACTCTGGAACTGAAGGATGTTTCCGGCCTTTATCTGGCCGGTCAGATCAACGGCACGACGGGATACGAAGAAGCCGCTGCACAAGGTCTGGTCGCGGGCTTGAATGCCGCTGCGCGGGTCAGGGGCAAGCGGCCTGTCATCTTCGACCGGGCCGAGGCGTATATCGGCGTGATGATCGACGATCTGGTGACCCGCGGCGTCAGCGAGCCGTACCGGATGTTTACCTCGCGCGCTGAGTATCGCCTGTCCCTGCGTGCAGACAATGCCGACCAGAGGTTAACACCCATCGGCCTGGAGCTCGGATGTGTAAAATCCGGCCGGCATGCTGTTTTCGAAGAGAAAATGGAAAACCTGGCGCAAGCGAAAACGCTGTTTTCCGACCTTTCGATGACGCCCAACGAGGCATTAAAGGCCGGTATCAAAGTCAATCAGGATGGCGTTCGCCGAAGTGCGTCCGAGTTTTTGGGTTTCCGCGACGTGGATGCTGCGAGCCTGGCAAAGGTTTGGCCGGAACTGGCCGAGTTGGATGCAGATATCGTTCGGCAAGTTGAGCGGGACGCCATCTATGCCGGATTCATCGAACGGCAAAGCCTTGATGTTGCCGCAATGCGCCGGGACGAAGGCCTCAGAATTCCCGAAGATCTGAATTATCTGGGTGTCGCGGGCCTGTCGAATGAATTGCAGCAAAAGCTTACGAAAGTGCGGCCGGCGACCTTGGGGCAGGCCGGGCGCATCGATGGCATGACACCGGCCGCGCTGGCTTTGATTCTCGCAAAGATCCGGCACGCGTCTGCCAAACGTCGCGCATGACTTCCGAGCAGGACGCAAAAGCCCGATTGGCGGAAATGCCGGATGTTTCACGTGAAACAATGGCGCGCCTGGAGGTCTACCACGACCTGACGCTGAAATGGACACCCAAGATCAACCTTGTCAGTAAATCGGCGCAGGCGAGCTTGTGGGAGCGGCATTTTCTGGACTCGGCTCAACTTTGGGAATTTCGCCCGCACGGGGCGAAGCGCTGGATCGACCTCGGTTCCGGTGGCGGGTTTCCGGGAATGGTAATCGCTATTATCGCGGCGCAGGCCGCCCCAGAATTGCACGTTACGCTGATTGAAAGCGATGCCCGTAAATGCGCTTTCCTGCGAACCGTAGCGCGGGAAGCCGGCATCGATGCAACCGTCCTGAACCAGCGCGCCGAAGATCTCCCGCCGAATCAGGCTGATGTCGTTTCAGCGCGGGCGCTGGCCCCGATTGCGACTTTGCTCGGTTATGCCGGCAGAATCTTGCGCCCCGGAGGGGTTTGCCTGTTTCTGAAGGGCCGCCAGCACGATAAAGAACTGGAGGCGGCGGCTGAAATGTGGTCTTTTGAAGTAACGAAAGCGCCAAGCCTTACGGATCCCGACGGAGCGATCCTTAAAATAAAGGACATCTCGCGTGAGCGGTTACCAGACTAGTCAAACAGGCCCCAAGATCATCTCGATTGCGAACCAGAAGGGCGGGGTCGGAAAAACGACCACCGCGATCAACCTTGGAACCGCTTTGGCAGCCGTCGGAAAAAAGGTTCTGCTGATCGATCTTGACCCGCAGGGAAACGCTTCCACCGGTCTCGGCGTTGACCGTGCCCAGCGGCTTGTGACCACCTACGATGTTCTCGTAGACCGCCAGCCAATATCCGAAGCGATCGTTTCGACGAAGATCTCCAACCTGTCCATTATTCCCGCGACCGTCGACTTAAGTTCGGCAGATGTAGACATGATGGACGATCCCAAGAGGATTTTGCGGCTGAAAGAGGCGCTTAAGCGAGGTGCGTCGAATTTTGACTATATCCTGATCGATTGCCCGCCTTCGCTCAGCTTGCTGACGTTGAACGCATTTGCCGCCAGCGACTCGGTGCTGGTCCCGTTGCAGAGCGAGTTTTTTGCGCTCGAAGGTCTGTCGCAACTGATGCTGACAGTGCGCGAGGTCCGCCAGAATGTGAACCCGGACCTGCACATCGAGGGCGTGATCCTGACAATGTATGACAAGCGCAATCGCCTGTCGAAACAGGTAGAAAGCGATGTCAGGGACAATCTCGGCGATCTGGTTTATACCACCATCGTGCCGCGAAATGTCCGGGTGAGCGAGGCGCCGTCCTATGGGCTGCCCGCCATTCTTTACGATCCGCAGAGCAAAGGCAGCACAGCCTATCAGCGCCTTGCCGCGGAATTTATACTGCGGACGCAGCGGGCTCAGGCGGCGGCGCATCAAGCGAACGGATAGCATTATGACGAACAAACAAGACAAGCGAGGGCTGGGGCGCGGACTTTCGGCATTGATGGCGGATCTGGATGCGCCGGCCGCAAAATCAGCCGAGACTGGCGAGGCGCGGGGTCAGTCGAGCCTGCCGATCGAGCGTGTGCATCCAAACCCTGATCAGCCGCGCCGAGATTTTTCGCGTGGCGATCTCGAGGATCTTGCCAGTTCCATTTCTGAAAAAGGTATTATTCAGCCGCTGATAGTTCGCCCCGATCCGGGCAAGCCGGGCGACTACCAGATCGTTGCGGGCGAACGCCGTTGGCGCGCGGCACAAATCGCCAAACTGCATCGGGTTCCGGTGCTGATCCGCGACCTGGATGATATGGCCGTTTTGGAAATCGCAATAATTGAAAACGTTCAGCGTGCGGATCTGAACGTCGTCGAAGAGGCGCTCGGATACCGGCAGCTGATGGAAAAGTTCGGCCACACACAGGAAAAAATGTCGGCCGCCCTGGGTAAGAGCCGCAGCCATATCGCCAATATCCTAAGGCTATTGACGCTGCCCGAAGATGTTCAGCGCCTGGTGCGCGAAGGATCGCTCACTTATGGACATGCGCGCGCCTTGATTACGGCGGATGATCCGATGGCGCTTGCGCGGATCGTAATCGGCAAGGGCATGTCGGTTCGTCAAACGGAAACTCTGGCCAAGACCGGGCTGTCGAAGCGCAAACGGGAAAAAGCGCGTTCCGGTAAGGATAGCGATACACGGGCACTGGAAGCGGACCTGTCAGCCAATCTGGGCATGAAAGTGTCCATCGGCCATAAGGCGGGCACCGAGTCGGGACAACTTTCAATATCTTACAAGACGTTAGACGATCTTGATGATCTTTGCCGTCTGCTGTCCGCTATGCGTCAGGGCGGGTCCACATAAACAGGGCAACACCGCAAATCGTTCCGGCTTGGGCAATAAGAACCCACTCAGGAACGGCCATTATCACTGACATCAGCAAAGCGGCGAGCATAAAGACCGTTGCGGTCCATTTCGACCGGCGCGAAATGGCGCCCTTTTCCTGCCAGTTTCGAATGGCCGGCCCAAATGTATTGTGTTCTATCAACCACTTGTGAGCCCTTTTGGAAGAGCGGGCAAAGCAAATCGCGGCCAGCAGCAGAAACGGAACCGTTGGAAAAATAGGCAGAAATACCCCTATGATAGCCAGGCCGATTGCGATGGCGCCGCAGGAAAACCAGAGCGGCCTCATATCAGAAGCTCTCGTAAAACGGCATTCAGGACCATCCGCCCCGATCCGACGGTCCGAATACGGTCCTTAACGCGCTCCAATAGCCCCTGTTCGGTCAGAGACTCGATTCTGGCGTCGGAAATCGGACTTCCAGCGAGGGCGGCGAACCGGTTGAGGTCGCTTCCTTCTGACAATCGCAGCGACATCATCAGGTATTCCGACGCCTGATCGGAGGCTGAAATCACCTCTGAATTCCTAATTGCAGTTCCTTGTTTTTCAACGGATAAAAGCCATTCCTCAGGCAAGGCACAAGACTCTGTTGCAAGCCGCTGGCCATTAACCGTCAAACGGCCATGCGCACCTGGCCCGACGCCTGCGTAATCGCCGTAGCGCCAATAGACCAGATTGTGGCGACTCTCGGCTCCCTTGACCGCATGGTTGGAGACCTCATAGCTTGAAAAACCGCGCAAATCGCAAATCTCTTGCGTACGTTCGTACATTTCAGCGCTTGTATCGGCTGTCGGCAGGTCGCGAAGCCGGCCTTTTTGGTAAAGCTCGCCAAACCTGGTGCCGGCCTCGATCGTCAATTGGTAAAGCGACAGGTGGTCGACCGCCATCTCGGCCGCTTCGGAGAGCTCATCCTGCCAGTCTGCAAGCGTTTGCGCCTGTCTTGCGTAGATGAGGTCAAAACTGACGCGGCTGAAATGGTCCCTCGCGATGTCGAATGCGCGACGGGCTTCAGCGGCGGTGTGCAGTCGACCGAGGGACTTTAAATCAGAGTCTTTAAGAGACTGAATTCCCATGGAAAGGCGGTTCACACCCGCTTGAGCGAAACTCGCGAACTTTCCGGCCTCGACCGAGGTTGGATTGGCCTCGAGCGTTACCTCCAGATCATTCGAGACCGCCCAGTTAGATCGGATTGCCGATATAACGGTGTGCACGGTCTCCGGCGCCATCAAACTCGGGGTTCCGCCGCCGAAAAACACAGAATCGACAGATCTGCCGGGGACTGTTTTGGCGGAGTTCTCGATTTCGCGGACCAACGCCCGCCGCCAGCGGCCGTGATCGACGGAGCCGCGGACATGCGAGTTGAAATCACAGTAAGGGCATTTTGACTGGCAAAAGGGCCAGTGAACATAAATGGCGAATCCGCCTGCCTGCCAGTCTTCAGTCACCGAAGCATCCCGAAACAAGTTTTGCAAAGGCATCCGCCCGGTGGCTCATGCTGTGCTTTTTGGCAGGGTCCATCTCTCCGAAGGTCTCTTGGTGGCGGTCGGGTTGAAAAACCGGATCGAAGCCGAAGCCCCTTTCGCCGCGCATCGGCCAGACAATCTGGCCCTCGACCGTGCCGGCAAAAATCTCGTCATGACCGTCCGGCCAGGCGAGGCAAAGCGTACAGCAAAAACGGGCCTTCCACGGCTTAGGCACTTGATTTTCAACAAGTAATGCCCAAACCCGTGTCATCGCCCTCTTGAAATCACGTCCTTTTGGTGTCTCCGCCCAATCGGCGGTATAGACGCCCGGCTGACCGTGCAATCCCTCGACCTCGACCCCGCTGTCATCCGACAATGCCGGTAGCCCCGAAGCCTTGGCCGCGAAATGCGCCTTGATGCGGGCGTTTCCAGCGAAGTTGTCCTCGGTTTCCTCGGGCTCTTCCAAACCCAGTTCACCGGCAGACACGACATCGATGCCGTAGGGCGCGAGCAGTTCGGATATCTCGCGCAGCTTTCCTGCGTTGTGAGAGGCCAGAACTATCCGCTTTTCGCTAAGCTTTCGCATCTACGAAGTAGCCCGTGTCTGTGCCACGATCAGTTCTGCCACGCCTTTTTCGGCCAAATCCATCAGGTGGTCGAATTCCGACCGGGTAAAAGTCGCGCCTTCGGCGGAGCCCTGCAATTCGACCAGACCACCGGAACCGGTCATAACGAAGTTGGCGTCGGTGCCGGCCATACTGTCCTCTTCATAGTCCAGATCGACAATCGGTTGGCCACCGTAGATACCGCAACTGATCGCAGCGATATGATCGGTGATCGGATCAGTTTTCACATCCCCGGCCTTGAGCAGCTTGTTGACTGCAAGACGCAGGGCAACCCAGCCGCCCGTGATCGACGCGCAGCGGGTGCCGCCGTCGGCCTGCAGCACGTCACAGTCGATTGTTATCTGGCGCTCGCCCAGAGCCACGCGATCCACGCCGGCCCGCAGCGACCGTCCGATCAGGCGCTGGATTTCCTGTGTGCGGCCCGATTGCTTGCCGGCGGCTGCCTCACGACGGTTGCGGGAACCGGTGGCGCGCGGCAGCATGCCGTATTCGGCCGTCACCCAGCCAAGGCCGCTGTTCCTGATCCACGGTGGAACGCGCTCTTCCAGCGAGGCCGTACACAGAACGTGGGTGTCGCCGCATTTGATCAGGCAAGAGCCCTCGGCGTGTTTGGTCACGTCGATGTCGATCGTGACGGGTCGGATTTCATCGGTGTTTCTGCTGGAAGGTCGCATGTATTCTCCTGTTTTTCGCGTGATACCCTTTTGATCGCCGCAGCGCAAACGGCGATTGACCTTAACGTTACGAGTACCTATTTTCCTGTTTGGCCCCCAAACAAGGAAAAAACCCGTTGGTAGAGATACCGTCCAGTCCAATAGACACGCTTACCGGCCGCAGCAGAGAAGTATTTCGGCTGCTGGTTGAGTCGTACCTGCAGACCGGGGAGCCCATAGGCTCCCGGTCGCTGACCCGTGCGATGACGGAGAAGGTCTCGGCCGCGACGATCCGCAACGTAATGCAGGATCTGGAACATCTGGGGCTGCTCGACAGCCCGCACGTGTCTGCGGGACGGGTGCCAACCGAACTGGGGCTGCGCCTGTTCGTGGATGGATTGCTGGAGATCGGCGACCTTGATACCGAGGAACGCCGCCAGATCGAGAGCTCTCTGGAAGCCAAGGATCATGATATCCGCACCGTTCTTGATCAGGCCGGATCGTTGCTGTCGGGGCTGACCCACGGAGCGAGCCTGGTTTTTGCGCCGACGACCGAGGCGGCTATAAAACATATCGAATTTGTGTCTCTGGCGCCTGACCGGGCGCTTGTCGTTCTGGTAACGGCGGACGGTCAGGTCGAAAACCGTCTGTTCCAGCCGCCGCAGGGCCAGACCGCGTCGGCCATGCGCGAGGCAGCCAATTTTCTGAACGCTATCGTGGCGGGCCATACGGTGTCGGAACTCAGGACTGTCGTGAAGCGCGAGATCGAAAAGCGACGCCGCGAGATCGACGTTCTGGCCCAGTCGCTGATCGAGGAGGGCGTTGCCGTCTGGTCCGCAGACAGCGGTGCAGAACAACGGCTGATCGTCAGCGGCCGTGCCAATTTGCTCGACAGCGCGTCGAATCAACAGGACCTTGAACGCATCCGCGCGTTGTTCGACGATCTGGAGCGCAAGAGGGACATTGCCCAATTCCTCGACCTGACGGAAAGCGGCGACGGCGTTCGGGTTTTTATTGGCTCGGAGAACAAACTTTTTTCACTTTCGGGTAGCTCTTTGGTGGTTTCTCCATATATGAACGCGGATCGAAAAGTGATCGGTGCGGTTGGGGTCATCGGACCCACCAGGCTTAATTATGGCCGCATCGTTCCAATTGTAGATTACACCGCCCAACTGGTTGGGCGGATGCTGTCAAACAGGAGTTAAGTGTGACAGAGTCGAAAAAGAATAAGACGGACAAGAGCAGCGCAGACGATTTTCTGGACGACTTGCTGGATCTGGAGTCACTGGCGGATTCCGAAGCGATGAACGAGGATAAGCCGGGACTGAAAGTTTCGCTGGCCAAGGAAAAAGAGGCGGCCAAAGAAGAGCAGCCCGGGGAGCCCGAAGCCATGTCCGAGGAAGACGCGTTGCGCGATGAGATATCGGTTCTGCAGGACCGCCTGATGCGCGCCCTGGCCGAGGCCGAGAACCAGCGCAAGCGCGGCATCCGGGAACGGCAGGAGGCCGAAGAACGCGGCGGCCGCAGGCTGGCCCGCGATATCCTGCCGGTTTATGACAACATGAAACGGGCGCTGTCATCCATCGACGACACTCAGCGCCAGCAATCAAAGGCCCTGATCGAAGGCATCGAGCTAACTCAGCGCGAATTATTGAGTGTTTTCAAGAAGAACAACATCCTTCCGATTGATCCGCAGGTTGGCGACAAGTTCGACCCGCAGTTGCACGAAGCACTTTTCGAGGCTCCGGTCGCGAACGTGAAAAAGGGCCATATCATTCAGGTTCTGGGCGAAGGCTTCACCATTGCCGGCAGCCTTGTGCGGCCCGCACAGGTTGGCGTTTCTTCAGGCGGCGGGGATTAGGCGGACGAGCTGTCCGACAGTTCTTTCAATTCATATATCAGCGCCAGCGCTTCACGCGGGGTCAGCTCATCCGGAAAGACCGATACCATGCGCGCCTGAACCTCGGACGGCTTCATCCGGCGTGTTGGCGCGGGCGCGGCCTTGGCGTTGAACAGGGGCAGCTCGTCCAGCAGGTCTTCTGCCTTTCCGGCGCCTTCGCGGTCGCCTTTTTCCAAAGCTTCCAGAACAACGCGGGCGCGATCCGTCACTGACTGCGGCAGGCCCGCAAGGCGTGCGACCTGCACGCCATAGGAGCAGTCTGCCGCCCCGGCGATGACCTCATGCAGAAAGATGATTTCCCCATCCCACTCACGAACCGAAACGGTGGCGTTCGTCAGGCCCGACAGTTTCGAAGACAGGCCGGTCAGCTCGTGGTAGTGGGTTGCGAACAGGGTGCGGCAGGTATTGACGTCGTGCAGGTGCTCCAATGTGGCCCAAGCGATGGAAAGGCCATCATAGGTCGCCGTTCCGCGGCCGATCTCGTCGAGGATGACCAGTGCGCCCGGTCCCGCCTGATTCAGAATGGCCGCAGTCTCGACCATTTCCACCATGAATGTCGAGCGCCCGCGCGCCAGATCGTCCGACGCTCCGACGCGCGAAAACAGCTGTGTTACGACGCCGATCTCGGCGCTGTCGGCGGGCACGTAGCTGCCGGTCTGCGCAAGCAGCGCGATCAGGGCGTTCTGGCGCAGGAAGGTCGATTTACCCGCCATGTTCGGGCCGGTCAGCAGCCACAGAGGCTTGGCATCCTCACCGTCCTTGGACAGGTCGCAATCGTTGGCGACGAAACCGGAGCCGCCTTCACGTTTCAGGGCAGCCTCGACAACCGGGTGACGCCCGCCCTGAATATGGAACCTGTGGTCCGGCGACAACCTGGGACGGACCCAGCCTTCACCATTGGCCAGATCGGCAAAGGACGCGGCCAGATCGATTTCGGCAAGCGCACGGGAGGCGGCACTGGTGCGCTCGGCCACCTCCAAAACCTGTGAAACCAGATCGGCGAAAATACCGGTCTCGATCGCCAATGCGCGTCCGCCCGCGTTGAGGATCTTGGTTTCCATCTCCGACAGTTCCACCGTCGTGAAACGCACCGCGTTCGCCGTGGTTTGGCGATGGATGAATGTATCGCTGTGGCTGTCGCCGAGCATGGTCTTGGCATGGGTCGCCGGTGTCTCGATGAAATAACCCAGCACGTTGTTATGCTTGATCTTCAGAGCGCTTATGCCGGTCTGCTTGATATAGCCCGCCTGCAGGCCGGAAATCACCTTGCGGCCCTCGTCGCGCAGCTGCCGCGCCTCATCCAGATCGGTGTCGTAGCCCTTGGCCACGAAGCCGCCGTCCCGCGCCAGCAGCGGCGGTTCCGCGATGATGGCGCGTTGAAGCAAAGCGACCAGCGCGTCGTGACCGGTCAGAGCGGCCACCATTTCCGCCAATTTCTCCGGCAAATCCTCGCGCTGCAACAGCGTGGCGATCGCGCCGGCCTGCACCAGACCGTCGCGCAGGGCTGCCAGATCCCGCGGTCCGCCGCGTTCAAGCGACAGGCGCGACAGGGCGCGGTCGATGTCCGGTACCTGGCGCAGCAGCCCGCGCAGCTTTTCCCGGCGGCTGTCATCGGCGGCAAAGAACGCGACGCTGTCCAGACGCGCGTTCAGGGTGTCGATCCGGGTCGAGGGGTTTGTCAGGCGTTGCTCCAGCAACCGCGCGCCGGCGCCTGTGACCGTCCGGTCCACACAGTGCAACAGCGACCCGGATCGTTCGCCCGACAGGCTGCGGGTCAGTTCCAGATTGCGCCGCGTCGCAGCGTCGATCTGCATCGCCGCCTGCTCGGCCTCTTGTTGCGGGGCGAGCAGCAAGGGCAACTTGCCGCGCTGGGTAATTTCCATATAGCTGACAATCGCGCCCAGCGCCGCCAGTTCGGCCCGGTTGAACTGGCCGTAGCCGTCAAGCGATTTTACTTCGAACAGATCGCAGAGCTTCTGCTCTGCATTGGTGCTGTCGAAAGCCGAAGGCGACAGGGCTGTCGGCGCGGCGCCTGCCTCGTCGATCACCTCGTCAAGTTCATTGCCTGCGCGGTCGCTGATCAGTACTTCCTTTGGGGCGAGACGCGCGAGCAAATGGCCAAGGGCCACGCGCGATGTCGGCTGCACGTGAAAATCGCCGGTCGACATATCCGCCCAGGCCAGCGCGCAGGTGTCGCGGACTTGGGCGAAAGCGCATAGGTAATTGTGGCGGCGCGCGTTCAGCAGACTGTCTTCGGTCAGGGTTCCGGGTGTTACCAGCCGTACTACACCCCGTTTCACGACGGATTTGGAGCCACGCTTCTTGGCCTCCGCCGGATCTTCGAGCTGTTCGCAGACGGCGACGCGAAACCCTTTTCGGATCAGCGTCAGCAGATAGTTTTCGGAGGAATGCACCGGTACGCCGCACATCGGGATATCCTGCCCCAGATGCTTGCCGCGTTTGGTTAGCGCGATGTCCAGCGCCCCGGCTGCGGCCACGGCATCGTCAAAGAACATCTCGTAGAAATCGCCCATGCGATAGAACAGCAGGGCGTCGGGATACTCCGCCTTGATGTCCAGAAACTGCGCCATCATAGGCGTTATGCCGCCTTTGCCTGCTGTCACGCTCTACCCCTTGGTTCG
>JBFFQS010000002.1:0-37081 GCA_041573315.1 Amylibacter sp.
ACGTCGGATCAGGATTTCTCGCATCTGGCGCACCACCTGCGCGAACGCGGGTTTCAGGTGATCGGTACTGGAGAAGAAAAGGCTCCGCTCGCGTTTCGCAAAGCCTGCACTACCTTCCATGAGCTGTCGGAGAAGACGGAAAACTTGCCTAAAAACCTTGATAAACTGGACAAGCAAATACACCAATTGATATCCAAGGCACCCAAAAGGGAAATGCAAATTTCGCTTCTGAATTCCCGCATGAAAAAAGAATTCGAGGTTAAAATTAGTGAACACCCTCTAAAAACCTGGCGAAAATATCTGGAGTCGAAAAGCCATCTGTACCAATGCGACCCTAAAAGCCCCGTTGCAAAGGTGCGATTGGCACCTCAATCTCAAAAACTGGCGTAAAAATGTCCGTTCAGACGGCTACATACCAACCCATTTAAAAAAAGCCCCGCAGATTGCTCTGCGGGGCTGATTTCTTAGGCTGCGCGTGAGCCGCGCGAAGGCTTGCTGTTCGACCAGCGGCGGTTGCCGCCACCATTGCCGCCGGGCTTGCCGCCGCCTCCGGCGTTTCCGCGTGGCCCACCGCCACCCTTGCCACCGCGACCACGGCCGCTTTTCTTTTTCTCCTGACCGGGAACCGGTTCCCATGGAATGCCCGCACCAACATCGATGCGCGATTTCATGACTTTCTCGATCGCACGAAGTTCTTTCATTTCCGCCGGAGAGCACAAGGCAATCGCCGTGCCGCCCTCACCCGCGCGGGCCGTCCGTCCGATGCGGTGGATGTAGTTTTCCGGCACGTTCGGCAGATCGAAGTTATAGACGTATTTGACCTGCGGAATATCGATACCCCGGGCGGCCACATCGGTGGCGACCAGAACCTTGATCGACCCGGCCTTGAACCCGTCCAACGCGCGCGTGCGCTGGCCCTGGCTCTTGTTGCCATGGATCGAACTGGCCGAGAACCCCGCGGCGGACAAGCTCTTCATCAGTCTTTCCGCGCCGTGTTTGGTGCGCGAAAAGACGATCGCGCGTTCATCGCTGTTTTTCGTCAGGTACTCTTTCAACAGCGCGGTCTTTTCGGCCTGCGCGATGAAATGCACCGATTGGTCGATCCGGTCCGCGACCGCCCCTTCCGGCGCCACCGAAACGCGCGTCGGATTGGACAGATAAGTCTCGGCCAGCTCGGCCATCAGTTTCGGCATGGTCGCCGAAAAAAGCAGCGTCTGACGCTCTGACGGCAGTTGCGATGCGATCTTGCGCAGGTCATGGATGAAACCCATGTCCAGCATCTGGTCTGCCTCGTCCAGAACCAGAAACTTGGTTTCGTTCAGGGTTACCGCGCGGCGATTCATCAGATCCAGCAGGCGGCCGGGTGTCGCCACCAGAATATCCATGCCGTTGGACAGCATCTTGATCTGTTTCGGCATCGGGACGCCGCCGACGACCACACCGATTTTCAGCGGCGTGCCGCGGACGAAACCAACGAGGTTGTCAGATATCTGTTTGGCCAGCTCGCGCGTCGGCGCAAGGATCAGCGCGCGCACGGATTTCGGCGCGGGCTTGAAGCTGGGAGAGAGAAGTTGGTGGATGAGCGGCAGGCCGAAGGCCGCCGTTTTACCGGTACCGGTTTGCGCCAGACCCATGATGTCGCGGCCTTCCAGAACCAGCGGGATTGCCCGCGTCTGGATGGGCGTAGGATCGGTGAAACCGTCTGCTTCCAGTTTGGAGAGCAGAACTTTAGAGAGCCCGAGGGCTGCAAAATTAGACAAGAAGTAAACCTTTCAAATGACGGATTTTCCGCCAGAAATGCGAACCCGGCGATCCTGTTTCTCCAGGGGTCCGGTCGTTCGCGTTATTTGAGGCCTGAACTCACTTTGGACTGTATTGTCCGTCAAGCCGTCAAACCACTGAGCCGAAGCGGTTGCTTGGGCTAGAACCGCTCACATAGTCACCCTGAACACAAATAGCCACCCCTAATCGGCAGAGAAGCCCAACGGTTTCGGCCTGTTGCATGGAAAGCGCGGCGGGGAAGCGCCCGTCTTGATGCAGGTCAAGAACCGTAAAAGGCAGGCGTGGTATAAGCTAAACATGAAACGGATACTCATCGTCTATTATTCAAGGACCGGATACACCCGCCGTGTAGCTGAAGAGTTGGCCGCGCTTGCAGATGCCGAGTTGCAGCCGATTACCGAGGACAGAAGCCGCATGGGCATCGCCGGTTTTTTCAGATCGGCGACAGAGGCCTATTTAGTCCGCCCCGCGAAAATCAACCCGGCGCAGCACACACCTGAAAATTA
Organism: Amylibacter sp.; assembly: GCA_041573315.1. Taxonomy (GTDB): domain Bacteria; phylum Pseudomonadota; class Alphaproteobacteria; order Rhodobacterales; family Rhodobacteraceae; genus Amylibacter. The sequence goes on from JBFFQS010000002.1 coordinate 2,289, forward strand.
TGACCTCGTCATATTCGGAACACCTGTCTGGGCCGGCCGTATAAGCTCCCCGATGCTGGGGTATCTCAAGACATACAAACCGCAGGTTGACCGCTATGCAGTGTTCTGCACGGTGGGTGGCAGCGACGGGGCCGTGGCGTTGGACCAATTCGCCGAGATCATCGGGAAACAACCAGACGCGGAATTGATCCTGACAGACAAGGAAATCGACGCTGGAAAGCACAAACTGCTGATCGAGACATTCGCGGAGCATCTGAACGGCTCGAATTCGGGCCAAGGAAATGTCGAAGCCTAGAGCTGGGCTTTCCCGCTGGATAGCCGCCTGCGCACTGGCTGAGGCGCTCGGAATTGCTGTCGTAAGCATCACCTATGCTGCGATCGACCGCAATCTTGTCGGACCCGCTGCCCCTTGGATTCTGCTGGCCGGAGGCTGGGAGGGCCTGTGCCTCGGTTCGGTTCGGCGCAGGCATACTTCCTGCGCCGGCTTCGCATTAGTCCTGCTTTCTGGATCGGCCTGACAATCGCTGGCGATGATCGAGGCGAGCGGTGTTATCGTCGCGCGCCAAATTTTAAATCGGGTGACGCGTGGATAGAAAAGTACGCTCGCGGCGGCGATACTGACCAGATGTACTATTACATCCTGCATTCCGTTACCTTCTGCCGGCCTGTTTAAAAATGACGCTTCGACCCGCCCGGTCAGGTTAGTAAAAGGCCATCGAACGATGGCTTGCAACAGTGCGTGGCGCGCAATTATTTACGGCCTGCCGCTTGCCAATCCCGCAATCGCCTGTGTAAATCGCGTCAAACGACAGAAAGACCCCGCTCATGCCTCGGACACTGACCATTACCCGCCCCGACGACTGGCACCTGCATCTGCGTGACGGCGCGATGCTACAGGGCGTCCTGCCCGAGACCGCGCGCGATTTCGCCCGCGCGATCATCATGCCCAATCTGGTCCCGCCCGTGGTCACCGCCGAACATGCCACCGCTTATCGCGACCGGATCATGGCCGCGCTGCCCGGGGGCGCGGATTTCAAACCGCTGATGACGCTCTACTTGACGGAAGAAACTGATCCGGAAGATGTCGCTTCGGCTTTTACGAGCGGGCTGATCACCGCCGTAAAACTCTATCCGGCGGGCGCTACGACCAACTCGGCATCAGGGGTGAAAAACTTCGACCGCGTTATGCCGGTACTGGAAAAAATGGCCGAGGTCGGTTGTACGCTCTGCGTGCACGGCGAGGTGACCGATCCCGAAGTCGATATTTTTGACCGCGAGGCCGTTTTCATCGACCGCATCCTCGACCCGCTGCGCCGCCGTATTCCGGAATTACGCATAACCATGGAACACATGACGACCAAGGACGGCGTCGACTATATCGCGGCCGGCGGGAATATCGCAGGGTCGATCACCACCCATCACCTGATCATCAACCGGAACCACATTCTGGTCGGCGGTATCAAGCCGCACTACTACTGCCTGCCGGTCGCCAAGCGCGAAGTTCACCGTCAGGCGCTGGTGGCCGCCGCGACCTCTGGCGATGCCAAATATTTCCTCGGCACCGACAGCGCCCCGCATACCGACCCGAACAAGGAAAGCGCCTGCGGCTGCGCCGGCGTCTTTTCCGCGACCAATACCATGCCCTGCCTGGCGCATGTCTTCGAGGCCGAGGGGGCGCTGGACAAGCTGGAGGCTTTCACGTCGCTCAACGGGCCGGAGCATTACCGGCTGCCGGTCAATTCCGCGAAAATAGTGCTGGAAAAACATGATGATCCGGTGACATTTCCGGCAAAAATAGAGACTGGCGAAGGCCCGGTAACGGTCTTCGACCCCGGTTTTCCGATCTACTGGCGCGTTGTCTAGCCAGCGAAATTCCGCGCCGTCCGGGGTTTTTCAAACAGCCGGAATATGCTATGTTTCGCGCAACTATAATAACAATCCACAGGCTATCCACAGGATTTCCAGATAGCGTTGGCACAGGCTATTGTGCCATTGTGTAGACTGCTGAATAAGAGCACCAAAGACGGTATTATAAAAAATATGAGCGGTATCACAGCCTTACAGGCCAACACGTCAGAACAATCCGAAGAATCACATAGTCTGCCCCACAACATCGAGGCGGAACAGGCTTTGCTGGGCGCGCTGTTGGTCAACAACGACGTTTACGACCGCATCGCCGCGATCGTGAACGAAGCCCATTTCTTCGATCCCCTGCACGGCCGTATTTTCGAGATTGCGGCGCGGCGCATCCAGAAGAATGCACTGGCCTCTCCGGTGACGCTGAAGGCGTTTCTGGAGGATGATCCGGGACTGGCCGAACTCGGCGGACCGGCCTATCTGGCCCGGCTGGCCGGAGCTTCCGTTTCGGTATTCGCGGCTCGCGACTATGCCCGGATGATCTATGATCTGGCGATCCGGCGCGACCTGATCGCGATCGGCGAAGAGATCAGCCAAAAGGCGATCACGATGGACGTCGAGAGCGAACCGGCGGAACAGATCGTCGAAGCGGAACAGCGGCTCTATCAACTCGGCGAGCAGGGCAAGGTCGACAGCGGCTTCCAAAGCTTTCTGAAGGCCGTTACGGATGCCGTCAACGTCGCCAATGCCGCCTATCAGCGCGACGGCGGGCTGGCAGGCGTATCCAGCGGGCTGCGCGACATGGATGCCAAGCTGGGCGGGCTTCACAAGTCCGACCTGCTGATCCTTGCCGGACGTCCCTCGATGGGGAAAACCTCGCTTGCGACCAATATCGCGTTCAACATCGCCAAGAAATACAAGAAGGGCGCGCTGCCGGACGGCACTGTCGGCACCGTCGATGGCGGCGTGGTCGGGTTCTATTCGCTCGAAATGTCTGCCGAACAGCTTGCGGCGCGTATTCTGTCCGAGGCCTCGGAAGTCCCGTCGGACCAGATCCGCCGCGGCGACCTGACCGAGGAGGAATTCCGCCGCTTCGTGCAGGCCGCGAAGCAACTGGAAAGCTGCCCGCTCTACATCGATGACACCCCCGCCCTGCCGATCAGCCAACTGGCCGCCCGCGCGCGGCGTTTGAAACGCACGCAAGGGCTGGACGTGCTGATCGTGGACTATCTGCAACTGGTCCGTCCGGCATCAGCCAAGGACAGCCGGGTCAACGAAGTCTCGGAAATCACGCAGGGACTCAAGGCTATCGCGAAGGAACTGGAAATCCCGGTCATCGCCCTGTCGCAGTTGTCGCGTCAGGTCGAAAACCGCGAGGATAAGCGCCCGCAACTGTCGGACCTGCGTGAATCCGGCTCGATCGAGCAGGACGCCGATGTGGTGATGTTCGTCTACCGCGAGGAATACTACAAAGAGCGCGAGAAACCCGGCGACCACGAGGCCGAGAAAATGATGGCCTGGCAGGAAGAGATGGAAGCTCTGCACGGCAAGGCCGAAGTCATCATCGGCAAACAGCGTCACGGCCCGATCGGCACCATCGAACTCAGCTTCGAAGGTCGCTTCACCCGTTTCGGCGATCTGGCGAAACCATGGCAGAACCAGGGCAACCGCGAGTTCTGATCGGCGCGCGCTGCAGCCTTTGCTCTTGACCTCGACCGCACCCTGTGGCCCATACGTTCCCAATAAGGAACGCCGATATGACCGCAGCAACTCTGACCATCCATCTGGACGCAATCGCCGCTAACTGGCGGGCTCTGGACGCACAGTCCGGCCCCGAGGTTGAAACTGCGGCCGTAATCAAGGCGGACGCCTATGGGCTGGGCGTTTCCGAAGTCGCGAAACCCCTGTTCGATGCCGGCGTACGGTCATTTTTCGTCGCAACGGCCGAAGAGGGCGTGAAGCTCTATGCAACGGTCGGCGCACGGGCGAAAATCTATGTTTTCTCCGGCCAGATGGCTTCCGACAAGGAAATTTATTACGATTTTCCCCTGTTCCCTATGCTGAACTCGGTCGATCAGGTGAAGCGTTATCTGGCCTCGGACAATCAAGCGGGCTTTGGGTTGCAACTCGATACCGGAATGAACCGGCTTGGGATGGAGGCGGATGAACTCACCGCATCCCTGACATTGCTCGGCGACAGAAAGCCCGAGTTGGTGATGTCGCATCTGGCCTGTTCCGACGAGCCTGACCATCCGCTGAACGCGTCTCAGCTGGCGGAATTCCACCGCATGACCGACGGCCACGGCTGGCGGCGCTCGCTGGCCGCGACCGGCGGCATTTTGCTGGGGCCGGACTATCATTTCGACTTGTGCCGGCCGGGCGTCGGACTGTATGGCGGCGCTCCGTTCGAGGATGCAAAGCCAGTCGTCACCCTTTCGATCCCCGTCATCCAGACCCGCACCGTTCAGGCCGGAGAGACCGTCGGCTACGGATCGCACTGGACCGCCGGGCATTCTGTGAGGGTCGCAACACTGGCTGCGGGATATGCTGACGGCATTCTGCGCACCATGGGAAACAATCCTCCGGTCCTTTACACCGGGGAAACGCCCTGCCCGCTGATCGGTCGGGTTTCCATGGATTTGCTGACCGTCGATGTGACAGGGCTGGAGACCGTTCCGGACAGCCTCGAACTGCTGAACCAATATCAGACCGTCGATGATCTGGCGGATGCAGCGGGAACCATCGGATACGAGATACTGACGTCCCTTGGCGCGCGCTACAATCGCCGTTACAGTGGCGCCTGAACGAATACGAGGCAGGGCATGTTCATAGTAAGCTGGTTCTTCGGGTTTCTTGCCGCTGTCGGCAGATCCTTTATGGGCCTTTTGGCCGCCATCGGGCGGATCACCATTTTTATGGCGAACGCCGTCAGCCATATTTTCCGGCCACCGCTTTATCCGGTGGAACTGGGCCAGCAACTTGTGCAGATCGGGTACTTCAGCCTGCCGGTGGTCGGGCTGACCGCTATTTTCACCGGCGGCGCGCTGGCGCTGCAAATCTATTCCGGCGGGTCGCGGTTCAACGCGGAGTCGGTCGTGCCGTCGATTGTGGCCATCGGCATGGTCCGCGAACTCGGGCCGGTGCTGGGCGGCCTGATGGTTGCCGGACGGGTGTCTTCCTCGATCGCCGCCGAAATGGGTACGATGCGGGTGACCGAGCAGATTGACGCGCTGACCACCCTGTCCACCAACCCGATCAAGTATCTTGTCGTGCCGCGCCTGCTGGCAGCGACGCTGGCGATGCCGGTTCTGGTGTTCATCGGCGACACGCTGGGCATTCTGGGCGGCTATCTGGTCGGGACCCAGCGGCTGGGCTTCAACGCCGCCGCCTATCTGAAGAACACCTGGGACTTTCTGGAAGCGGAGGACATCGTATCGAGCCTGACCAAGGCCGCCGTCTTCGGTTTCATTGTCGCGCTGATGGGGTGCTACCACGGCTACAATTCCGGGCGGGGCGCGCAGGGCGTGGGCCGTGCGACGATCAATGCGGTGGTCAGCGCATCCGTCCTGATCCTCGCCGCCAACTATATGCTTACAGAGGTGTTTTTCTCCTCATGACCGACGTCAAAGCCATGATCGAGGTCAAGGACCTGCATAAAGCCTTCGGCCCCAAGGCCGTTCTTGACGGTGTCAACCTGTCGGTCGCCAAGGGCGAGAGCATGGTGATCATCGGCGGATCGGGCACCGGCAAGTCGGTGCTGATCAAGTGCATCATCGGCCTTATCAAACCCGACAGCGGGTTGATCATGGTCGACGGCAAGGACGCCACCAAAGGCGACCGCGACGAATTTCTGGAACAGTTCGGCATGCTGTTTCAGGGCGGCGCGCTGTTCGACAGCCTGTCGGTCTGGCAAAACGTCGCCTTCCGCCTGCTGCGCGGCCAGCACAAGCGCTCCAGGGAAGAGGCCCGCGAAATCGCCATCGAAAAACTGCGCCGCGTCGGCCTGAAGCCCGATGTGGCGGACCTCTATCCCGCCGAACTGTCGGGCGGCATGCAAAAACGCGTCGGTCTGGCGCGTGCCATTGCCGCCAATCCCAAGATCATCTTTTTCGACGAACCAACCACCGGACTCGACCCGATCATGTCGGGCGTGATCAACGAACTGGTGCGCGAGATCGTCGTCGAGATGGGCGCCACCGCCATGACCATCACGCATGACATGTCCTCGGTCCGGGCCATCGCCGACAAAGTCGCGATGATCCACAACGGCCTGGTGCAATGGACCGGCCCGATCGGCGAGATGGACAACAGCGGCGACCCGTATCTGGACCAGTTCATCAACGCCCGCGCCGAAGGGCCGATCGAGGCGGTGCGCTAGGCATGACAGCGCAGAATATCCTTTTTACGGTACTGCCCTTCGCCATCGCCTTTGCGATGACGCACCTGATCGTATTGCCGTTCAAGGCGTTCTTTATCACCGGTGACCTGCGTCACATGGCGCTCAGGGTGACAACATGGAACCTGCTGGCGCTGGTCTACACGGCAACGGTCCTGTTCCTGTTCGGCGTCGAAAGCGGAAATTTGTTCTGGGGCGCCGTAAAGTTTCTGCCGGCTTTTCTGGTCTTTGCCTTCTCGGTTGGCACCTGGCTGTATGTCATGGTGCGCGCAGACGGAAAATTAATGCTGATCGACGTGGCCGTGTTCACCATTCTGGCAATAGCCGCATCGTGATGCGCCTGCCTGAACCACATATCAACCTCCGGCCATCCGGACACGCGAAACCGGGCCGGCCAGTATGAACTTTGTCTATATTCTGGCGGGCATCCTGATCGCGGCGACGCTTTTTGCCTCGGTTCTGTGGTCCTTCGCACAGGCTTTCCTGAGCGGCGGGTGGCTACGGAACGTCTATCTTGTTCTGGTCCTGCTGACCGTCGGCGGCATGGCGACCGTGTCCCTGGGCCTGTCCGTCGAGATGCGGCTCGCCGGTGCCGCCCTGACCATCCTGAGCGCCATCGCGTTCTATCGTGAACGCGGCTCGACCAGATTACTGCCGATGATCCAGTTTCTCTTCGGTTTGGCCTTGCTCCTCGGGCTGCCGCTCCGCTATCTAACGGGCTAGAAAATCATGGCCAAACAAACCCAATCCTTTTCCTGCAACAGCTGCGGCGCGGTCTACACCAAATGGACCGGGCGCTGCGAGTCCTGCGGCGAATGGAATTCGATCACCGAGGATGTGCCGCTGGCAGCGGGCCCCAAGGGCAAGACGCTGGGCGCGGGCCGTGGCCGGAGGGTCGAACTGGGGGACTTGTCCACCAAAGAAGCCCCGCTTGTGCGCGCACGGTTCGGGCTGGAGGAGCTGGACCGTGTGCTTGGCGGCGGCCTTGTGCCGGCCTCGGCCATTCTGGTCGGCGGCGATCCCGGCATCGGCAAATCGACTATCTTGTTGCAGGCAGCCGCGCATTTCGCCCGAAGCGGCAGAAAAGCGATCTATGTCTCGGGCGAGGAAGCCACCAGCCAGATACGGATGCGGGCGCAGCGGCTTGGCCTCGCCGACGCACCTGTAAAGCTGGCGGCGGAAACCAACCTGCGCGACGTGCTGACCATGCTGGAGGCTGAACGTCCCGACCTTGTCATCATCGACTCGATCCAGACCATGTGGGCGGATCACGTCGAGAGCGCGCCGGGATCGGTCTCCCAAGTCCGCGCCACGGCCCATGAACTGGTGACATTTGCAAAAAAGCGCGGCGTGTCCGTCATACTGGTCGGCCATGTCACAAAGGATGGCCAGATTGCGGGGCCGCGCGTCGTCGAGCACATGGTCGATACCGTGCTTTATTTCGAGGGCGAGCGCGGCCACCAGTTCCGTATCCTGCGCGCGGTGAAAAACCGGTTTGGCCCAGCAGACGAAATCGGCGTGTTCGAGATGACCGGCGCGGGCTTGCAGCAAGTCACGAACCCCTCGGCCCTGTTTCTTTCAGAACGCGACAAACCCGCGCCGGGTTCGGTTGTTTTCGCCGGGATCGAGGGCACGCGCCCCCTGCTCGTTGAAATTCAGGCGCTGGTTGCACCGTCGTCGCTGGCCACGCCGCGCCGCGCGGTGGTGGGGTCGGACAGCGCCCGCCTGGCAATGATCATCGCGGTTCTGGAATCGCGCTGTGGCGTAAGCTTTGGCGGCCATGATGTTTATCTGAACATCGCCGGCGGCATGCGCGTGTCGGAACCGGCCGCCGATCTGGCTGTGGCCGCGGCGCTGGTATCGTCGCGCGAGGGAATTGCTCTGCCGGCGGACACCGTGGTCTTTGGCGAGATCAGCTTGTCCGGCGCGCTACGCCCGATAACGCAGGCCGACGTCCGCGTTAAAGAAGCAACAAAACTGGGTTTTTCGGCGGCCTACGCGCCTTCGAGGATGAAATTGACAGGCGAATCAGGGATGACTATTAACCGTGTTGAGGACTTGGGTGGTTTCTTGACGGCCTGCTTCGAAAACGAACAAGAAAATTAGGTCGGGAGTCGCGTATGGAAGGTTTCACAATCGTTGACGGCGTGGTCGCCGGTGTTGTCGTCATATCGGCAATTCTGGCTTATTCGCGCGGTCTGGTGCGTGAAGTTCTGGCGATTGTCGGCTGGGCTGTAGCCGCGGCCGTTGCCTTCGTCTTTGCTGCTGACGCGGAGCCCCTGATCAAGGAAATCCCGATCGTGCGCGATCTGATAGGCGGTTCTTGCGAACTGTCGATCCTGACGTCATTTGCCGCGGTATTCGGCGTGGCCCTTATCATAGTTGCTGTTTTTACTCCGATTTTTGCCGGCGCCGTGCAGCGGTCCGCGATTGGCGGGATCGATCAGGGGCTGGGATTCCTGTTCGGCGTCGCCCGGGGTCTGCTGCTGGTGGCTGTCGCCTTTATTCTGTACGACCGGATTGTCCGCGAGGACGAGAGCATGGCCATTGTCACCGAAAGCAAATCACGTGCGATAATGGCATCGACTCAGGAAAAGCTGGAAGAAATGATTCCGACCGAGGCTCCGCAGTGGATCGTCGACAAATATACCGAGCTGACCGGGGCTTGCGGAACCGAGGATAGCGCTGAATCCGATGCCTCCGGCGCATAATTTTCGATTGATCACAAAATTGCGACGATCCTGTGCGTGACAACCCGCTGCGCAGGAACTATAGAGAGGCGACCATACCGCGCCTGACCGGAACGCCATGCTAAGCCAGACTAAGCCATTCCTCGCCCACCCTTTCGACGATGACAAACTGAAAGAAGAGTGCGGTATCTTCGGCGTCATCGGCGTGCACGAAGCCGCCAACTTCGTAGCCCTCGGCCTGCATGCCCTGCAGCATCGCGGCCAGGAGGCGGGCGGCATCGTATCCTATGACAACGACGCCGGCTTCAACTCTGCCCGCCGGTTCGGCTACGTCCGCGATAACTTCACCAGAAAAAGCCTTATGGAAACCCTGCCGGGCGAACTGTCGATCGGCCATGTCCGATATTCGACTACCGGCAGCAAGGGACATACCGCGATCCGCGACGTGCAACCTTTCTTCGGCGAATTTGCCATGGGCGGGGCCGCGATCGCGCATAACGGCAACATTACCAATGCCGACATGCTGCGTGCAGACCTGATCAAGCGCGGCTCGATTTTCCAGAGCTCGTCGGACAGCGAATGCATTATCCACCTGATGGCCCGGTCGATGCAGAAGAATATTCCAGAGCGGATCAAGGACGCCCTGCGCTCCGTCGAGGGCGCGTTTTCCATCGTTGCAATGACCCGGTCCAAGCTGATCGGCGTGCGTGATGCGCGCGGCGTTCGCCCTCTGGTTCTGGGCAAGATCGGCGACGGCTGGGCCTTGAGCTCGGAAACCTGCGCTCTGGATATAATCGGGGCGGAGTTCGTGCGCGAGATCGAACCCGGCGAAATGGTCGTTATCAGCGCAAACGGGATCGAGAGCTATTCGCCTTTCGAACGCGAGGCTCCAAAATCCTGCATTTTTGAACGGGTCTATTTCTCGCGCCCCGACAGTATTCTGGACGGTCGCTCGGTTTACGAAACGCGCCGCATGATCGGCGTCGAACTGGCCAAGGAGTCGCCGGTCGAGGCCGATCTGGTCTGCCCCGTTCCCGACAGCGGAACGCCGGCCGCAATCGGATACTCGCAGGAAAGCGGCATCCCCTATGCCATGGGGATCATCCGGAACCAGTACATGGGCCGAACATTCATCGAGCCGACCGAGCAGATCCGCAACATGGGCGTTCGCCTGAAACTAAACGTCAATCGCGCCCTGATCCGCGGCAAGCGAGTCATCCTGGTGGATGATAGCGTGGTGCGCGGCACGACCAGTCGTAAGATCAAGGAAATGATCGTCGACGCCGGCGCAAAAGAGGTTCATTTCCGGATCGCCTCGCCGCCGACAGCATGGCCGTGTTTTTATGGCGTGGACACGCCGCAACGCGAAAAACTGCTCGCCGCGACCATGAGCGAGGAAGAAATGCGAGAGCACCTCGGCGTGGCCAGCCTGAAGTTCATTTCGCTGAACGGCCTCTATCGCGCCTGCGGAATTATCGATGGCCGCAACGACGCGGAACCTCAATTCTGCGATGCCTGTTTTTCCGGCGAATACCCGGTTATACCCGCCGACCAGATCAACAAGGGTTTCAGGCTCAAGGCAGCCGAATAGTCAACGGCATATCCACTCCTGATACTGGACATTTCGCTGCGATGTCGTCATGACTCCGGTTCCAGCCGTTTTGCAGCCAACGCGACAGAGAGACCATGACAGATCAATCTAAAACAGCCCTGATCACCGGTGCCTCGCGCGGCTTCGGCGCCGCCGCGGCCGAGGAACTCTCGACGCACGGGTACCACATCATCGCTGTCGCCCGAACCACCGGCGCGCTGGAAGAACTGGACGACCGGCTACAGTCCAAAGGCGGCTCCGCGACGCTGGTTCCGATGAGCATCACCGACGAATTGTCTATCCAGCGGCTCTGCCTTGCGATCTTCGAACGTTGGGGCGGTCTGGACCTGTGGGTTCACGCCGCGATACACGCAGCCCCTCTGTCGCCGGCACCGCATGTCGATGCCAAGGATTGGGAGAAAACCTGCGATACCAATATCACCGCCACGGCGCGCATGATCCCGAATATCGAACCACTGCTGCGCACGCGCACCGGAACCGCCGTTCATATCCACGATCCGCAAGCGGGCCGCAAGTTCTTCGCCGCCTACGGCTCGTCCAAAGCCGCGCAGAAAGCGATGTTCGACAGCTGGGCGGCAGAGCAGACCGCAGGCAGCGCGAAGGTCGCCAGTTTCACACCGAACCCGATGCCGACGGCGACACGGGCGCGGTTCTTCCCCGGCGAGGATCGCTCGCTTCTGTCCGATCCAAGGGCCGAGGCAAAACGCCTGATCGAAGAACTGCTTTAGGTTTTCTTGGCTTGCAGCCTGCCTGCAAATGGCCCGGCGCTACTTCTTGCGCTTGGTCCCGCGCCCGGCATCTTTCTGGAACTTGCCTTCCAGATGCTTGTTCAGCTTCGTGACCTTTTTCTCTTTCTTGTCCCGATATGGATTCTTGTCCGCCTGAGACCGCATGAACAGCCGGATCGGTGTGCCGGGCATGTCAAAATGGTCCCGCAAACCGTTGATCAGGTAGCGGGTATAGCTGGTGGGCAGCAATTCGGGGTGCGAGCACATCACCACAAAGGTCGGCGGGCGCGACTTCACCTGTGTAATGTACCGCAAACGGATGCGCCGCCCGCCCGGTGCGGGTGGCGGGTGCATTTCCGTCATGCCGGACAGCCAGCGGTTCAGCTGCGCCGTGGGTATCCGGCGGTTCCATGTGGCATGCGCCTTGAGGATCGCCTCGTGCAAGCGGTCCAGACCGCGACCGGTGGCTGCCGACACGGTGACCAGAGGCGCACCGCGCAGCTGCGGCAGCAGGCGGGTAAATTTTTCCTTGATGTCTTTCAGTTTTTCCTGCCGGTCGGTCTCGACGTCCCATTTATTGACGGCAATGACCACGGCCCGGCCTTCGCGCTCGGCGAGGTCGGCAATGCGCAGGTCCTGCTGTTCAAAGGGTATCTCGGCATCCAGCAGCACCACGACCACTTCGGAGAATTTAACCGCGCGCAGTCCATCGGACACCGACAGCTTTTCCAGCTTTTCCTGCACCTTGGCCTTTTTGCGGATACCGGCCGTGTCCCAGATACGCAGCGGAACGCCGTCCCAGACGTGATTGATCGAGATCGCGTCGCGGGTGATACCGGCCTCGGGCCCGGTCAGCAGGCGGTCTTGGCCGAGGATCTTGTTGATCAAAGTGGATTTGCCCGCGTTCGGACGACCCACAACAGCGATTTGCAGCGGTCGCTTCTCTGAAAAAGTGATCTCTTCGTCTTCTTCGCCTTCTTCAAAGGAAACATCGGTCAGCGGCTCGTAGTCGCGGTCTTTGAATTCTTCGGCTATCGGTGCCAGCACGGTCTGCAAATCGAACATGCCCTCGCCATGTTCCGCGGACACGCGCACGGGTTCGCCCAATCCCAGCGAAAACGCGTCGTAAAAACCTTCTTCGCCTGCCCTGCCCTCGGATTTGTTGGCGACGACGATGACGCGCTTGCCTTTCTTGCGCAGGATCTCGGCGAAGAACTGGTCGGCAGGTGTCACGCCGACGCGGGCGTCGATCATGAACAGGCAGACATCGGCCATATCGACCGCGCGTTCGGTCAGCGCCCGCATCCGGCCCTGAAGGCTCTCGTCGGTCGCTTCTTCCAGCCCGGCGGTGTCGATCACCACGAATTTCAGCGGCCCCAGACGCGCATCGCCTTCGCGCAGGTCACGGGTCACGCCCGGCTGGTCGTCGACCAGCGCGAGCCTGCGCCCGACCAAACGGTTAAACAGCGTCGACTTACCCACATTGGGGCGTCCGACTATGGCGAGTGTGAATGACATTTACCTGCGGCCTTTCGTTCAAGCCGCGTCAATACAGGGAATTATTGCCCTTGGAAAGCTCCTATTGGAAGGCGTGCAGCTTGCCGTCGCCCGACACGATATAAAGGCGCCCGCCGGCAATCGCCACATGGGACGCAGCGCCGCCGGGAATTTCGAAGCTCGCCAACGGCGCACCCGTCTCTGGGTCGTAGTTCCGCATCACCCCGTCCGAACCGGCCAGGATCAGGCGTCCACCCGCCAGAACCGGGCCATAGTAGACATAAGCATCCAGCGGCTCGCGACGGCGCCAGCCCCGCACGGGTTCGTATTCAGGCAGTTCCACGGACCAGATCTCTGCTCCGTCCCTTGCGTCCAGCCGTTTCAACGCGGCTGCATCTGTTATCATGAAGACTGACCCACCGATCGGCAGCACCGGGCTGTAACTGCCGTCCCGGGCCGTCCATTTCCGTTCGCCGGTACGGCGGTCGATCGAAACCAGCCTGCCGGATTGGTTTGCGGCATAGATGGTACCGCCGGCAATCACCGGATCGCCGGAAATATCCGCGACCTCGGATCGCGCCAATCCCACGCGGGTGCCGGTTACAGCCGTACTCCAGACCCTCTGGCCGTTCAGCGTCAAGGCCGCGATCAGCTCGCCATTGGTGAATGGCAGGACCGCCAGACGCGGCAGCGCGGCAGGCGCGCCCGCGCCGACGACGCCGGGATCTTCGCCGGTGCTGCGCTGTTCCCATTCGATCCGGCCGTAGGATTGCGTCAGGCTCTGGGCAATGTTGTTTCGCGCGACCACAATGACTTGGTCGCCAATCACGACAGGTGCCGCCGAAATCGCAGCCCCCATCTTGTGACGCCAGAAAACAGCGCCAGTTGCGGGGTTCAGCGCGACAACCTCGCCATAGCCGGTCGTCGCGAACAGGCGGCCGCCACCAAAGGCAAGTCCGCCACCGGAAGCCTGACCGTATTTGTCCGAGGCCGGTGTAAGGTCAGCAGACCAGAGCAGTTTGCCGGACGTGTCGAATGCCCGTACACCGGCCAGCGCATCCTGGGTAAATATCCTGCCGCCAGCGACAACCGGATCAGCGGACAGCCGCTGCTTCGTGGCATTGCCCTCACCGATTGAAACGGACCACAGATGTGTCAGGTTTCTGGCCAGTACCGGATGGCCGGAGAAATGAGTCGGGCCACCGTTCTTGTGGGTCCACTCGGCGTTGGCCGTGGCTGCCGGCAATCGCAGTGGTGCGGCGCGATCAGGGGTCTCCACCTGTTCATCGCCACGGATCGGTTCGCGGTCACCCGGCAGGATCAGTTCCTTCTCGGCGCAGGCCCCCAGCAAAACCAGAGCAAGCCCGGCAATGATAGCCAGCCGCCGTCTGCCGAACCGTATCCCTGTCATGAAGGCCACCCTGTCGTTTGTTCCGAGTTTATAGTGCAGTTTACAGCGTCGAAAGCAACCATCACGCTCCGGCTAACTCTCCGCCCAGCGCGAGGATCAGTTGCTCAGTGCGGTTTCGCATGGCGTCGCTGACGCCCGGCTCCTGCAACAGGCTCTTCAATTGCTCCAGCGCCCCGTCTTTGTCGCCCGCATCCAGCAATGCCACCGCACGCTGCTCCAACGCCAGGGTGCGGAACGGCGCGCCCGGATTTGCAAGGGCATCCAGCGCCGCCATTCGTTGTCCCTGATCCATGTCGGGACCGCGCAGAATGACGGCTTTCAGCTTCGCCAATTCACGATAGAGTGGTTCGGCTTCCGCCGAGCCTGCAAGCTCGTCCAGTACGGCGAGCGCCGCCGGCTTGTCTCCGGCCTCCGCCAGAACAGCCGCGCGGCGCAGTTCGATGACGGGCTTCGCTGCGTCGGCTTCGTCGGCAACCCCGGCCAGTGCGGCGGCCCGCTCGGGCGCGGAATCGACGTTAAGTGCCGCGATCATCGCATCACCGCGTGCCTGGGCCGCAGCTTCTGTACGGGCCTTGGACCATTCCAGATAGGCAGCGCCGCCAACCAGCAGAACAACCGCCAGCACGGCGATCCAGCCGTATTTCCGCGCATAGCCGTAAAGTTTGTCACGGCGGACTTCTTCCGCCACTTCTTCCAGAAAGGAATCGGTCTCGCTCACGTGGGGGCCTCCGTTGGTTTAATTAGCGCGGACTTTGCAGGTTTCAGCCGCAAAAGCCAAGCGGGTTCAGTCGGTTTTGGTCTTGTAGGTGTGCTCTTTCGTGGGAAAGGCCCGATCCCGGACTTCCTGAGCGTAATGCTGCACCGCACCCCGGATCATTTCTTCCATGTTGCCATAACGCTTGACGAAGGTGGGCACACGCGGAAACAAGCCGATCATATCCTCGAAAACCAGGATTTGGCCATCACAGGCCGCCGAGGCACCGATACCGATGGTCGGGATCGACACGGATTTCGTCAGCTTGTCGGCCAAATCCTCTGCCACGCCCTCGACCACGACCGAAAACGCGCCAGCCGCCTCGACAGCCTGCGCATCGGCGATCACCAGATCATATTGCTCTTCGGCACGCACCGCCTTGAAGCCGCCCGCCGTATTCATTTGCTGGGGCATCAGGCCTACATGCGCCATCACCGGAATACCGCGTTTGGTCAGATGCGAGATGGTCGGCGCCATTTCCTTGCCGCCTTCGAGTTTAACAGCCGTGCAGCCGGTTTCCTTGATGATCCGCGCGGCGTTGCGGAACGCGACCTCGGGGCTTTCCTCGAACGATCCGAATGGCATGTCGACCACGACGAGGGCCTTTTCCGCGCCGCGCATGACGGCCTGACCATGCATGATCATGTGTTCCATCGTGACGCCCAGCGTGTTCGGCATCCCGTGGATCACCATTCCCAGACTATCGCCAACCAGAATCAGGTCCGAAACCTCGTCTACAATCCGCGCCACATGCGCCGTATAAGCCGTCAGGCAGACCAGTGGTTCCGTGCCTTTCCGGGCGGTGAAGGCAGGCACCGTCATCTTGACCCGTTTCTTGGCGGATTCAGGCAGTTGCGACGGTTCGGCCACGGCCGATTTCTTGGAAATGGTGCTTCGAGTCGACATGATATGCGGCCTCCTTCAGTCGTCCACTATATCTCCCTGCGACAGTTCGCATGGCTCCGGACGCGTTCAAGGTGCTTTGTATACTGGATTATTTGAATGGTCCATATCGCTTAGCCCTGCGTATTCCCAGATAGAAACACTCTTGCGCGAGCCTTTAAGAACGCGTAGAAAGCGAGCACTGCTTATTTACGCAACTTACACCTTGCCCGCAGCCAACTGGCCCAAGTTCAGGAGACCAAAATGCGGATTGGACCGATTTTGACTGCCATCATCGTTAGTGTGATGGTTTATTTGTTTGTAATGGAACGCGACAAGCTTCTGGCGATCGCGGGTGCGGACGTATCCGAAGCGACCGAGGATGCCACCACTCTGGAAGAAGCGCGCCCTGCCGTTCTGGTTCAGGCGATCCATTCCAAGGCGCAACCCGTCGACAGCGGTCTGGTGCTGCGTGGCCGCACCGAAGCTTTCCGGCTGCTTGACGTGAAATCCGAGACGGAGGGGCAAATTATTTCGCAGCCTCTGCGCAAGGGTCTCTTGGTGGAAGAAGGCGAATTGCTCTGCGAGCTTGACCCCGGGACGAAGATGGCGGCCCTGTCAGAGGCGAAAGCGCGACTGGCGGAAGCCAAGGCCAACAAGCAGGTTTCCGAAGAACTGGTTAAAAAGGGATTTGCCTCGGAAACCGACCTTTTGTCACGCGAAGCGGCGCTTGAAACAGCGCAGGCAGCCGTTGACCGGGCCGAAAAGGAAATCTCGCACCTGCGGATCACGGCTCCTTTCAGCGGATTGCTGGAGTCCGATACCGCAGAATTCGGCGAGTTAATGCAAACCGGCGCTGTCTGTGCCCGCGTCATCGCTCTGGACCCGATCAAGCTGGTCGGATTCGCCAACGAAGAACAAATCGTCAAGCTCAGCGTGGGCACGCCTGCCGGAGCGCGGCTGGTCAGCGACCAGCAAGTCGCCGGGCAGGTCACTTTCCTGTCGCGCAGCGCCGACCCGCAAACGCGCACCTACCGCGTCGAAATCACCGCGCCGAATCCAAAACTTGAAATCCGCGACGGCGCCACGGCAGAGATCTACATCAGCCTGAACGACGAAACCGGCCATTTGCTGCCGCAATCCGCGCTGACATTGGATGATGCCGGCCGTTTGGGCGTGCGCACCGTCAAAGACGGCGTGGCAGGGTTTATGCCGGTCTCGATATTGCTGGACGTGCGCGAAGGCGTCTGGGTTTCCGGATTGCCGGAGCAGGTCGATGTCATCGTGGTCGGTCAGGAATATGTCACCAATGGCCGCGCAGTGACTGCCAGTTTCGAAGAGGATGCGTCATGACTGGCATAGTTGGCTGGGCAACCGCCCATGCCAGGATGATCATCGTTTTCGTGATGATGTCGATTGCTGCCGGAACGGCGGCCTATATCGGCCTGCCTAAAGAAGGCGAGCCGGACATCGACATTCCGGTGCTGTTCGTCTCGGTGCCGTTCCCTGGCATTTCAGCGGTGGATTCGGAAAAACTTCTCGTCAAGCCTCTGGAAACCGAACTGCAAAGCCTCGACAACCTCAAGTCGATGTCGGCGACGGCGGCGGAAAACTATGCCGGCGTGGCGCTGGAATTTGAATTCGGCTGGGACAAGGCCGCGACCATCGCCGACGTCCGCGACAAGGTCAATCAGGCCGAGGCGTCGTTCCCCGAAGGCGCCGAGAGTTATTCGATCAACGAAGTCAACTTCTCCAAGTTCCCCATAATGGTGGTCTCGCTGTCCGGGCAGGTGCCGGAACGCACGCTGACCCGTGTTGCGAAAGAACTGCAGACAAAGCTCGAAGGCCTGCCGCCGGTGCTCGAAGCAACGCTGGCCGGCCACCGCGAGGAAATGCTCGAGGTCCTGATCGATCCGCTGAAGCTGGAGGCATACAACGTCACGATGGGCGAAATGCTCAGCATTTTCGTCAATAACAACCAGTTGATCGCTGCGGGCGAGGTCGAAGGCCCCCTCGGCGCGTTCTCGGTCAAAATTCCGTCCTCCTTCGATGATCCGCGGGATATCTACAACCTGCCCGTCAAGGTTAACGGCGACAGCATCGTTACGATTGGCGATCTGGCCGAGATCCGGCTGACCTTCGAGGATCAGACCGGCACGGCGCGCTACAACGGCGAAACCACTGTGGCGCTGCAAATCGTCAAGCGCAAAGGCTTCAACCATATCGATACCGCCAATCTGGTGAGGGCGACGGTTGACGAGGCGATATCCGAATGGCCCGCCAAACTGCAGGACAGCATGAACGTCAACATAGGTCTGGACCAGTCGCAACAGGTCGACAGCATGATCAAACAACTGGAAGGCTCGGTCCTGACGGCGATCGTGCTGGTGATGATCGTCGTACTTGGCGCGCTCGGCGTGCGGTCGGCCCTTCTGGTCGGCTTCGCTATTCCAACGTCGTTTCTGTTGAGCTTTGCGATCATGGCCGTGGCGGGGATTTCGATCTCGAATATCGTCATGTTCGGTCTGATACTCGCGGTGGGGATGCTGGTGGACGGTGCAATTGTCGTCGTCGAATACGCCGACAAGCGTATCCGCGAAGGCATCGGACCAATGCGGGCCTACGGGGCGGCGGCGAAACGGATGTTCTGGCCGGTTATTTCCTCGACGGCGACAACGCTCTGCGCCTTTCTGCCGATGCTGTTCTGGCCCGGCGTACCTGGCGAGTTCATGGGCAACCTGCCGGTCACGCTGATTTTCGTGCTCACCGCATCTTTGCTGGTGGCGCTGGTATATCTGCCGGTGGTTGGCGGCGTTGCGGGACGCGTCTCTCGGTTCAACGAACACAGCGCAGACCTTCTGCGCCACAATCTTCACTGGAGCCTGCGCTATGCCCTGTTCGCGGGCGTGGCTTACGTAATGTACCTGTCCCTGATGGGCATCCTGCGCGGCAGCCTGCCGGCCGGACTTCTGTTCGTGGCGGATTGCATGGCCCTGTCGATCATCGGCGGGTCGCTGCGCCATGACCGCCCTGCGGAAGGCGTCAAATCGGGCTACCGCCGCAGCTGGTTCGGGTCGGTAATCCATTTCATCGTCAGCAATCCGGTGATGCCCGTCGTGGTGGTCGCCGCTGTTCTGGCCTTTGTCGCATCAACCTTCATGGTGTTTTCCAAGAACAACAACGGCGTCGAGTTCTTCGTCACAACGGAACCTGAAAACGCGATCGTCTATGTGCGTGCGCGGGGCAACCTGTCGCTGATGCAAAAGGACGAACTGGTCAAACAGGTCGAACAACAAGTGATGAGCGTTGACGGCGTGAAGGCCGTGTTCGCCTTTGCCGGCGACGGTGGTCTGAACCAGAACACCGGCGGCGCGGAGGCCCCGGTAGATGCCATCGGGCAGGTGCAGGTTGAATTGACTGACTGGAAAATCCGTGGAACCGGAACCGGCGTCGGCATCCTCGACGAAATCGAGAAACGGGTGAAAAACATCCCCGGCATCCAGTACGAAATTCTGCGTCAGGACATGGGGCCTGCCTCCGGCAAGCCGATCAACCTGCGCCTGACCGGCCAGAATTGGGAAGACCTGCTGGCCGCGACCGAAATCATGCGCAACAAGCTTGATGACACCGAAGGTTTGGTCGCGATCGAAGACACGCGCCCCCTGCCCGGCATCGACTGGCAGATTGACGTCGATGTTGAACAGGCCGGCCGCTATGATGCCGACGTCGCCAAGACCGGAGCCATGGTCCAGCTTTTTACCCGCGGGTTGAAGCTCGACACGATGCGGGTGGACAGTTCGGACGAAGAGATCGACATCCGCGTGCGCCTGCCCGAGAAAGACCGCGTGCTATCGTCACTGGACACGGTCCGCGTGCTCACCAGCAAGGGTCTGGTCCCGCTTGCCAATTTCATAACCCGGACGCCGGTGCCGAAACTCGGCCAGATCGACCGCTTTGACACGAAGCGCTATTTCATGGTGCGCGCCAATGTCGCCGAAGGTCTGAACGCCAATGAGAAAGTATCCGAGATCGACGACTGGCTGCAGGCTGAAAACCCGCTGCCGCCCACGGTGAATTACGAATGGACCGGCGACCAGGAAGATCAGGAAGAAAGCGCGGCGTTTCTGTCGAAAGCGTTTCTTGGCGCGCTCGGGCTGATGTTCGTGATCCTGCTTGCGCAGTTTAACAGTTTTTACAACTCTGTTCTGGTGCTGCTGGCGGTCATCCTTTCCACCGCAGGTGTTCTGATCGGCATGCTGGTCATGGACCAGACGTTCTCGATCATCATGACAGGCACAGGCATCGTGGCTCTGGCGGGGATCGTGGTGAACAACAATATCGTTCTGATCGACACCTATCAGGAATATGCCGGCTACATGCCGAAACTGCAGGCGATCGTCCGCACGGTCGAGGCGCGCATCCGGCCGGTGCTGCTGACTACCGTGACGACGATGGCCGGCCTGACCCCGATGATGCTGGGCCTTTCGATCAATTTTGCAGAGGGCGGCTTCACGATCGACTCTCCGACATCGCTGTGGTGGAAACAACTCGCGACGGCGGTGATCTTCGGTCTGGGTATCGCGACCCTGCTGACGCTGGTCTTCACTCCGTCGCTTCTGGCGCTGAGGATCTGGGTCACGGCCGGGGCCTACGGAGCCGTTGCGCGCATCGCGGCGCTGACCGGCGGCAAGGACAGCGTTGCAGCTGCCGATCTGGCTCTGGCCCGCGCAGCGCGGCACCGGCATCCCGATACTATAACGTGGGCCGAGTCTGACGTGGACGAGACTCTCAACAAGGAAGAGCTGGACGAGGCACCGAAACAAGGCCGCAAGAAAGCCCGTAAATCAAAGGCCTCTGACTTGAAGGCCGCCGAATAAGCGGCCTTCCGGTTAATCGCAAGAGCCGCGGCGCGGTGCGGAATTTAACGATCAGTCACTCGTCGGGATCGTCCAGCGATACTTTCCATCTGCCGGAACCAACCCGGTATCCTCGGGATCTTCGCCGCCATCAAGACCTTCGCGCGATCTGTCCGGGTTTTCCTGTTCGCTCTGCTGCCGGCGCCACATCTGGGCATAGCGCCCGTCATGCGTCAGCAATTCGTCATGTGTGCCTTTCTCGACGACCCGTCCGTCTTCCAGCACCACGATCATATCCGCGTCCACGACCGTCGACAGGCGGTGCGCGATGGTGATCACCGAACGCCCTTCGCCCATCTGGGCAAGGCTCTCCTGAATGTCACGCTCTGTTTCCGTGTCCAGCGCCGATGTCGCTTCGTCCAGGATCAGGATCGGCGGGTTCTTCAGCAAAGTTCTTGCAATGCCAACCCGCTGTTTCTCACCGCCGGAAAGCTTGAGCCCGCGCTCGCCCACAGTGGTCTGATAGCCATCCGGCAGGGACGTGACGAAGTCATGTATCTTGGCGGCCTTGGCGGCTTCGATAATATCGGCTTCCGACGCATTGGCCCGGCCATAGGCGATATTGTAGCCAATAGTGTCGTTGAACAGAACGGTATCCTGCGGAACGATGCCAATCGCATTGTGCAGGGATTTCTGGGTTACATCGCGCACGTCCTGTCCGTCGATCCGGATAGCGCCGCCGTTCACATCATAGAAGCGGAAAAGCAGCCTCGCGATGGTCGACTTGCCGGAACCGGACGGCCCTACGACGGCCACGGTTTGGCCTTTCTTCACCGTCAGGTCCATCTTCTTCAGAATGCCGCGATCAACGTTATACGAAAAGCTGACATTGTCGAAGACGATCTCTCCGCCCTTGATACGCAGGTCTTTGGCATCCGGTTTGTCCACGACTTCGGGCGGCTGTTCCAGCAGGTCGAACATGTCGCCCATGTCAATCAGGGCCTGCCTGATCTCTCGATAAACGGTTCCCAGAAAATTCAACGGCATGGTGATCTGGATCATGTAAGCGTTGACCATGACGAAATCTCCGACCGTCAGGCGACCCTGCTGCACACCGATTGCGGCCATGATCATGACCAGCACCAACCCGAGCGTGATGAACACGGACTGACCGAAATTCAAAATTGCCAGGCTGTAGTTCGTTTTCAGGGCCGCGGCTTCGTATCCGCGCATGCTTTCGTCATAGCGCATCGCTTCGCGCTCTTCGGCTGCAAAATACTTGACGGTCTCGAAGTTCAGCAGGCTGTCCACGGCCTTTTGGTTGGCGTCCGTGTCCTGGTCGTTCATCTGCTTGCGGATCTTCACGCGCCATTCGGTGACCCTGAAAGTGAACACGATATAAATCCAGATCGTCACGACGACCACGGCCAGATACCAGACGTCGAAAACGAAAAACAGGATCACGCAGATCAGCAACAGCTCCAGCATGAGCGGACCGATCGAAAACAGCATGAAACGCAGCAGGAATTCAACGCCCTTGACCCCGCGCTCGATAATCCGGCTCAACCCGCCGGTCTTGCGCGTGATATGATAGCGCAGCGACAACGCGTGCATGTGCTGGAAAGTTTCAAGTGCCAGTTTGCGCAATGCGCGCTGCCCGACCTTGGCAAAGATCGCGTCCCGCAACTGAGTGAAACCGACCGACATCAGCCGTGCGACCCCGTAGGCGATGGTCAGGCCAACCGCCCCCGCCGTAAGCAGGAACACCGTCGAAGAAGCCGGGTTTTCCGGCGCCAGAGCATCGACGGCAGCCTTGTAATAGAACGGCGTGGCAACGCTGATGATCCGCGACAAAAACAGCATCGCGAGTGCGAGCACGACACGCGTTCTGGTTCCCGAATGGTCATCGGGCCACAGGTAAGGCAATACTTTCCGGATTACCAAAAGCGCCTGTTGCCGGCTGACCGTTTTGGTCGAGGTGATCTTGGGTCTTCTGGCCATCAAATTCTCCTAGACGGTATACATAGGTCTGGCATGATTGATTGACCAGCCGAAAAGCAGTCAAAGCCCCAGTTCGATTGTGAAAAGCGAAAGCCGTTTTTCAGGAGTCCCTGCAGACTTTCCGCAAAGATACAGGCTGCGGTGATCGCTACAGAATTACCGGTTTGCCATGCGGGGTCCGCAGGTAGGCTGCCTCCCAATCCGCTTTGCGTCCGGTCAGGTCCGACCGGGCAATTCCAGCCTGCTGGCTCAGGGTTTCCAGCGCGTTCAGCGCGCAGGTGTAATAAGTCTCTTCCGTATCCGCCGCGCCCTGCGCCTCGGCCTCTGCCAAGGCGGCACCCAGCGCTTCGGCCCAGTCATTGGCTGTGAAATAGCCTGCCTTTACGAAACTGTCTGCAAGGGCCAGAACCTGCGCGTGCCAAGCCTCGTTGAATGCGGGACGCGGCGGGGCCAGAGGGTCCTCCGGCTTAAACAAAATAGCACTCCCACAATTCCAGCATCACCGTGTCGCGCGGACTTGCCTGCTCGCCCCACAGTTCCTGTGCCGTAAACGACACCGTGTAAAGGTGGTCGCCCTCATGAATGCCGTGAGCGCCCTTGTCCGGCAGGGCATGTGCTCCGTGATAAGAGATGACGGTGCCTTTGGCGTCGCGCGCATATCCGGGCAGACGGGTGTGATCGGTGGGCATCAGACGCTTTGTCGTGACCGTGTCGCCCACCGCGAAGCGCGGCGCTGTTTCGACGGCTGTCTCGAAACAGATATGGCCGCTACGGTTGCCCTTCAGTACGTCTTCCAGAGTTTTCGCCTGCGCGGGAGCGTCCGGATTTTCCACGTGACCTGCAAGAACGTCTTCAAAGGTCACGGCCCCGTTGTCGATCAGCAGCATCAGGTAATTGGCGCACCATTTCTCGAAATAGCGGTACGACAGGTAATCCGCCGGGACCAGCCGTTCCAGCCCGTGCCGAAACCAGTCGATGGTGATGCCATGCGCGATGCCGGCGCGGGCCAGCGCCCACATCCGCCACTCCCAGTCGAAGTGAAAAGGCGCATCCCCCTTTTCGACCGGAACCGGCCCAAAGCCCTGCCGCCCGCCTAGGTCGTGCGTGCCGTCCATCACACGGCCTCCGGTTTCAGGTCGCGGTCGGTGCCGATCATCGAATTGCGGGTAACGATGGCGGCCAGCGCCTCTTCATCCCATCCTTCGGTACCTGCCGGTCGTTCGGGGATCACAATATAGCGCAACTCCGCGGTGCTGTCCCAGACACGCACCGCGATATCCTCGGGCAGGTCCACGCCGAACTCGGCCAGAACGGCACGCGGCTCGCGCACCGCGCGGGCACGGTATTCGGTTGATTTGTACCAGGCCGGCGACATGCCGAGGATTGAAAACGGATAGCAGGAACACAGCGTGCAGACGACCATGTTGTGCTCCTTCACCGAGTTCGCAACCGCTTTCAGATGGCCGGTCGCGCTGCCTTCGAAGCCGAAGTCCTTGATCGCTTCGGCCGCATTTTCCAGCAGGCGGTCACGAAATTCCGGATCAAGCCAGGACCGCGCCACCACCCGCGCCCCGCGCTTGGGGCCAATGTGCTCGGCATAGGCCTCGATCCAGCTGTCGAGTGTTTCAGCGGCCACCAAACCGCGCTCAATCGCGAGGCTCTCCAACGCCTTGACCCGCAACGCCGGGTCGGATGGCAGATGGCTGTGCAGATGACGATGAATTTCCGCCGCTTTTTCGCTGTCAAAACTTGCCATGGAACCTCTTGAACCCGATTTCCTGAGCTGCGCTACGGCAATTCTAGCCAGAAAACCCGTAAAATGAAAAGTGCTGTCTGCCTGCCCGCCGAATTTGAGCCTCATACCGCCAAAGCCGATTGGCGCCTAGTTGGGAAGATCGAACACCTGTCCCGGATAAATCAGATCCGGGTCCTTGATCCTGTCGCGGTTGGCCTCGAAAATCTGCACATACCGGAGGCCGACACCGTATTTCCGTTCAGCAAGATACCAAAGCGTGAAGCCCGGCTGGACCGTCACGTTGGCGCCCAGATCGGACAAGGTCGGGGTTTCGCGCTTGAACGGGCTTTCGACGCGGGCAGTGACTTCACCGCTTTCGTCGATGGAGTCTACGCGCAGCGTGTACAGCCCTTCATCCACATTGGTCAGCACCACTTTCCACTGGCCGGTTTCGCCGATCTGCTCCGTCTGGACGGCTTTGTTATTCACATAGACCCGTACAAACTGATCGTCGGACCCGCGTCCGCCAAGAACGACATCCCCAGCCTCGTCATAGGTGATCGTGTCCAGCGACAGGTCGGCCAGAACACGTGGCGCAGGCTGATCCGTCGCTTCCGGAGCCAGCGCAGCGAGTTCGGTGTCCTTCTCGCCCTGAATGACCTTGGCTCCGTCGGCTCCGGCCACAACGATCCGGGGGGCCTTCTCGGCGCGCGGCATGACGAGAATACTCGACTTGGAAGAAACGAGCGTTCCGCCTTCGGACTGCTGAACCAGATTCATCTCTTCCGGCGCGGCGATCTCTGGCAGGTCCATCATTGCCACGAAAGTGCCTTCGCTGCTGACTTTGGCGGACCCCATCTCCACCCCGTCAACGACGACCTTCACTGTGCTGCCGGGCTTGGCGCGGCCGGCCACGACCGCCGATCCGTCCTGATCCACGCGCACCAGATCGAATTCCGGCGCTTCGGCTTCGGGCAAGGCCTGTGGTTGCTGCAGAACCTCGGGTGCGGCGTCCGCCTGATCCCGTTCAACTAGGCCCGCGCTGTCGTCGGGCAACTTTACTTCTGGGGCTTGGGTTGCGGGGGCCGGCGGTGTTCCCGTCGCAATGTCGGTCTGCGTCGTTGGCGCTTCAGGCGCCTCGGCCGTCCTGTCCGGCGAAAAATAGCGCCATGCCGATACGGCCCACAACAGCAGCGCGAGCGCCACGATCGTAATCAGAACCGTGCGCTGCCCGCTACCGCCCGCCGGTTGTTTCTGTTCAGATTTGCGCGTCGGTTCCGCCAAACTCGTTTTCCTTCAATAGGCTCTGGACCTTTTATATATTTTCGTTTCTATCATGGCAGAGCTTTCTCTACCCTGCACGAAATAATTGCAACAAGGCAAACACCATGAACCCTTCACCCAAGTCCGTCTGTGTATTCTGCGGGTCGCGCTTTGGCACCGACCCGGCTTATCGCAGCGCGGCCCGCGACCTCGGATCGGCTTTGGCGGTGGCGGGACTGCGCCTTGTCTACGGGGCGGGTGATGTAGGGTTGATGGGCGAGGTCGCAAAAGCTGCGCAGAGCGCTGGCGGCGATACCTTCGGCGTGATCCCCTCGCACCTGCTGGAAAAGGAAGTCGGCAAACGCGATCTTACGCGGTTCATCATCACGGAGAATATGCACGAACGCAAAAAGGTCATGTTCATGAATGCCGATGCCATCGTCACGCTGCCCGGCGGCGCCGGATCGCTCGACGAGTTCTTCGAAGTGCTGACATGGGCGCAACTCGGCGTGCACAGTAAGCCGATTTATCTGATGAATGTCGCCGGATACTGGAACCCGCTGCTGGCGCTTATCGACCACCAGATCGAACTGGGCTTCGCCGATCCCGAGTTGAAAGAGCTGTTTCAGGTCAAGGAGTCGGTACCGGCCCTCATGGCGGCGCTAGGACGCTCTCTCTGAATGGAATCCCAGCTGTAGATAGCCAGACCAAGCCAGATCAGCGGAAAGGCGATCATGTGCCACGGCGTGACCGGCTGAGAAAACAGCGTGACCGCGATGACGAATTGAATCGTCGGGTTCAAGTACTGTACCAGCCCGACCGTCGACAACCGCAACTGGTTGACCGCATAGCCCAACAGGACCAGCGGCACGAGGGTCACAAGCCCGGCTCCTATCAGCAGCCAGGTATCGACGGCATCATGCCCGAAAAAGCCGCCTGTCCGCCCGACCAGGCCGGTCCAGCCCTGTGTATTGACACCCCAGATCCAGACCAGCGCCAATGGGCTTAATACCGCAACCTCGGCGGTCACTGCCAGAACCGCGTCGGCCTTGATGCGGGCTTTCACAAGACCGTAAAATCCAAAACTGAATGCCAAGCCCAGACTGATCCAAGGTGCGACGCCCAGACCTACGGTCAGCACCAGAACCGCCAGAACCGCGAAAGCAACCGCGGCAACCTGCCAGCGGCTCAACCGCTCACCGAGGAACAAGTATCCCAGCGCGACCGCCACCAGCGGAAAAATATAATAGCCGAGGCTGGTTTCGATGACACGGCCCAATTGGACCGAAGAAATAAAGATGAACCAGTTGATGCTGATCAGCAGGCCGGACGCCACCACGATTGCCAGTGACTTCCGGTTGGACATCAAACTGACAAGTTGGCGAAACCGCCCGCGTATGATCAGATATCCGGTCAACAGCACCAGCGACCAGATCGTTCGGTGGCTCAGGACCTCGAGCGGCGGGATATGCTCGATCAGATGGTAATAAATTGCCGAGAGGCCCCAGATCGCGCAGGCGGCAACCATAGCCAGAATACCCCTGCCAGCCGCATCGCGTGCCGGATTGTTCATCGCATGCATCCCAAAAACAAAGCCCCGCCATAAAGGCGGGGCTGTTCGCTATGCAACCCGCAATCTCTTGCGGTCCTCCCGTTGCGTAAGCGTGTGTTACGATGCGTACATTGTCGAAATATTAGGCAATGTCAAGCCGCGATTTTGCAAGAATTAGGCGTTCGACAAACGTTCCGCCACATTTTCCCAGTTCACGAGATTGTCGAGGAAATTCGCCAGATAGGCAGGGCGCTTGTTCCGGAAATCGATGTAGTAGGAGTGCTCCCATACATCGCAGCCCAACAGAGCCGTCTGGCCGAAGCACAGCGGGTTAACCCCGTTTTCGGTCTTGGTGACTTTGAGGCCGCCGTCGGTGTCCTTGACAAGCCAGCACCAGCCGGAGCCGAACTGTCCGACGCCCGCCGCGCTGAAGTCTTCCTTGAACTTCTCGACGCTGCCAAAGCTGTCGGCGATCGCGGATGCCAGTTCCGAAGGTATCGAGCGACCTTTCGGACCCATCATCTCCCAGAACTGGTTGTGGTTCCAGAGCTGGCTGATGTTGTTGAAGATGCCGTTTTGCGCCACAGCCTTGGCGTCGTAGGTTCCCACGATGATCTCTTCCAGCGACTTGCCGTCCCATTCCGTGCCGGCAATCAGCTTGTTGCCGTTGTCCACATAGGCCTTGTGGTGCAGGTCGTGGTGATACTCGAGGGTCTCTTTCGACATGCCGCCACTGGCGAGCGCATCATGTGCATATGGGAGGGAGGGAAGTTCAAAAGCCATTTTTTGCCTCTTTCGTTGATTGAAATTTGCCCGAATATAACGCAATAACAGTCAGAGGAAAGCGGCAATTTGGGCAAGACCGGCCAAACCCCTGCGAGAGGCCAACGCGCTGCAAGCGGAGTCCCCGGACAGACGCCGCGACGTTCCGGGAGAAAGTTCGTGGATAAGGATTGAGAGTAAACCAATGTTCAGAAGACCGGCGCGTCTAATACGTAACCTTCACGCGGGCAAGCCCGGACTGACTTATGCCGTGGCCGGCGCGCTGTGGCTTATGACCACGCTGATCCTCGTGTATTTCCTGAAAATCTTTCTGCTTGCCGACAGCGCCCCGGCCCGCTTCGGGGTCTTGGTGTTCGGCTTGAGCGTTCTGGCGGTACATTCCGTGATGTCCGTCTATCTTGGCGACGGATTGAAAATCCGTTTCCGCAAACAAGACCGCGAAAACGGGTTTATCCGGTTTCTCGGGCGCTTCGACTAGGATCGCGCCTGCGCCGCGCGGCGGTTCACAAATCCGGCCACAATTCGCGGATCTTCGGTGGCAGGGCGTTGCGGACGTCGTTGATCTCGCCCGGTGACACCTTGCCGTTCAGAAACCGCATGACACAGGCGATATCGTCTTCGGCGTTGAAGTTCAGATCCATGGTGAAGTGTTTTTCGATCCTGGCCAGAAAGCCTTCCTTGCTGCGATCCGCATCAGGTGTCGCTGCGGGTCTCCAGCCTTCGTAATACATACCGCGCACAAGGATCGGCAGTTGCGCGGCGAATCCGGCGGATTCTTCATGCGGCAAGTGATCGCGCACGCCCGTCAGAACCGTGCGAAGAAGTTGCAGAACCTGCTTCTGGTCCGGCCAGTCCAGCATCCCCCCCAGTTCATTGATCCATTCGTGCGTCAGCTGAACCGAGTGGTCGATAACTTCGAGCCCTTTACTACTCATTACGTTTTCCTTCCGAATTTCCGAAACAGCACTCCACCCGAAAGCTCTGGCACGCGCCGCTGTTTCGACTTTGAATTTTTATATTCTAGCAGATCGCGGCGCGTAGCAGATTGACCTATGTCAACGACATCGCGGGCCGTTCGCTTATTTTTGAGTGTAATGGAAATATGAGTTTTTCCGTCCCAACCGGCACAGAAAATCAGGAAAGCAAAATGCAGGTACCTCCTCAGATAACATTCAAGGAAATCGACCACTCCGACTTCATCGAAGCCGCCATAACCAAGAAAATCAATCATTTGGAGCGGGTCCACGGCCGGATAACCAGTTGCAACGTCCGTGTCCGCGCGCCGCACAAACGGCAAAGGAAGGGCACGCACTATATCATTGAAATAGACGTGGTGACGCCGACAGGCGATGTTCATATCGGCCGCGAACCCGGAAACAATTTCGAACATGAGGACGTCTATGTATCGATCCGGGATGCCTTCAATGCCGCTGAGCGCAAATTGCGCAAGATGAAGGAAGAGGTCGTAGGCAGGCCCGAAGTGCTGGTATCGCCCTTGCAGGGAAAAATCGAGACGCTGAACACCGAAGAGGGTTTCGGGCAGATCGCGACAACCGACAACCGCCTGATATATTTTCACCGGAACGCCGTGCTGAACGGCAACTTCGAGGACTTGCAGGTCGACGATACGGTCGAGTTGTCCGTCGATCACAAGGACGCGGACGAAGGACCGCATGCCAGCATGGTGCGCCTGATCAGCGGCCACAAATTCGTAGACAAACCGATTTAGGGCGACTTGGGTGGTCGGTCCGGGCCTCCGGATGCCGACTTCGAACGGAGAGTAATGGCTTTCAGACAATTCATAGATCGCATGCAGGCGGGCGGGGAACTCGCAAAAGTCCTGGTTGAGAAGAACTACAAGGACCCGCTCGTACTGGCCATGCCGCGCGGAGGGCTTCCGGTGGCTGTTCAGGTTGCAAGGGCGCTCAAAGCGCCGCTGGACCTTGTCATGGTGAAGAAGATCGGAATGCCCGGAAATCCCGAATTTGCGATCGCGGCCATCGTGGATGGCGAGAAGCCGCATCTGGTGATCAACGAGGGCGTCCTCGGGTCGCGCAGCGTGTCGAAGGCGGATATCGACGCAATGGCAAAAGAGAAGCTGGCCGAGATCGAACGGCGCAAAATCGAATACGGCGCCGGTGAACCGATCAGCGCCGAGGGTCGCACCGCGATAATCGTTGATGACGGCATCGCAACCGGAGCCTCGGTCAAGGCGGCGATCGAGGCCATGAAGGCGCGCAACGCGGCGCGTATCATCGTTGCCATCCCCGTCGCGCCACCATCCAGCGTCAAAGAACTGTCTGCGAAAGTGGATGAGGTGGTTTGCCTGTCGCAACCCGAAATGTTCTTTGCCGTGGGCGCGCATTATTCCGATTTCCGTCAGGTGAGCGACGAGCAGGTCAAAGACATGATGAAGGAATTCCGACAGGCACCCAAAGAGGCGACTCCCGACTGAAATTCGCTCAGGTCCAGTGCTCGCTCAGACCTCGCAGGATATCGGTCCGGCTGACCTGCCCGACCAGTTTGCCATCCTTCATCACCGGAAACCTGCGATATTCGCTGGCCAGAAAAGTCTCGGCGGCTTTTACAAGGTCAACGTCCGGGTCAAGCACCTTGACATCCTTGGTCATAAAGTCCGAAACAGCCCCGCCCCAGTCCTGAAAGAAAGAGGCGTTCAGGGCGGCTTTCAGACAGTCTTTCTTGGAAAGAACGCCTACCAGAGCGCCCGTGGAATCGACGACGGGCGCACCCGATATCTTGGCATCCATGAGTATGGCCATGGCCCGGTTGATCTCTGTCTCCGGGGTCAGGGTGATCAGGTCCGTCGCCATGTAGTCGCGGATCAACGGCAGATGTGTCATGCGGAGTCCTCCTCCGGCTTGCGCCTCTTGCATCCGGCGCAGGCAAATTTCTTGTCGCAGGTCGCGCTGCTGCAGGTTCCCTGTAGCGGAGCGCGGCCGAGCAGGACGCCCGCCGCCAACCCGGCAATCGAGATCAGGACAATGACGAAAACAAAGGCGAATATGATCATCTTTCCCTCCTACGCGATTATGAACCGGTCGAACATCGGCGACCGCAGTTCGAAAACGGACGTTCCGTCATGAATTTGAAACAGAACCGCGAGGCCCCGCTGTTCCGCGAGCTCGAGCCCCTTGTCCGGCCCCATGACAAACAGGCCCGTCGCCAGCGCATCGGCCCACATCGCGGACCGGTCGATGACAGAGACAGAGGCCACGCCATTATCCACAGGCCGCCGGGTACGCGGATCGATAAGGTGGTTGAACCTCGCGCCCCCTGCCCGCCCGCCGTTGACACTGTCGCCCGAGGTTGCCAGCGCCCACCCGTCCAGCCTGACGATCCTTTGCAGGGCCAAGCGGCCGGTTCCGGCGGTTTCTATAGCCACCTGCCAGTTGCGGCCTTCCGGATGCGCGCCACGCGCCAGCACCTCGCCGCCTGCTTCGAGGACGAAAGCGTCCAGACCGAGCCCTTCCAGCGCACGTGCCATTTCGTCCAGCGCATAGCCCTTCGCCGCGCCGCAAAGATCGAGCGTTACGTCCGGTCTGGCCTTGCGAATACCCTTCTCTCGCAGCTCAACTTCGACATAGCCGCCGCCGAAGCCGCCTTCGACCGGGCCGAACCCGTACCGGTGCACCAACGGGCCGACGGTGGGATCGAACGCGCCCCCGGTCAATGCGCCCAAGCGCAGGCTCTCGGCAACGACCTCGGCCGTTCCGGGGGAAACGGGGTACCAGTCCCTGCCGGTGTCGCCATTGAGTCTGACGACCTCCGAGCTGGCCCGGAACGGAGACATCGAGGCATCGACGGACCCTATGACGGCTTCGATAGCTGCGCGCACCTGTTCTGGATTTGCCCCGGCCGGCAAGACAGCCCGCCACCAGCTGCCGAAGGCGTCGCCGCCGATGGTCCGGACGCCCGACGCAAAACCTGGCAGAGCGCTTGCGGCAATGCCGGCGGCGGCTGTCAGGATCAGGGTTCTTCTGTGCATTTCGGCCTCCTAGCTTCCGAAATCATCGTGGAAGATGCTGTCGCGCTCCACGCCGATATCCTGTAACATCTTCATCACGGCGCGGATCATCAACGGCGGACCGCAGAGGTAATATTCGCAGTCCTCCGGCGCTGGGTGATCTTTCAGATATGCATTATAGGCAACGTTGTGGATGAAACCGGTCGCACCGTCCCAATCGTCTTCCGGCTTCGGATCGGACAAGGCCACGGTCCAGTTGAAGTTCGCATGTTGCTTTTGCAGAGCATCGAATTCGTCCTCATAGTAGAGTTCCGTTTTGCTGCGCGCACCGTACCAGAACGACATCTTGCGATCCGTTCCGACCCGCTGCAACTGATCGAAAATGATCGCGCGCAGGGGCGCCATTCCGACACCGCCGCCGATAAAGACCATCTCATTTCCCGACTCCGTGGCCCCGAAACTGCCGTAGGGGCCCGTCGCCCGGACCGTGTCGCCTTTCTTCAGGCCGAACAGGTAGGACGATACGATGCCCGGCGGCGCATCCGCGACCGATGGCGGCGGCAGGGCCAAACGGATATTCATGACGATCCGGCCCTTGTCTTCGGGACGGTTTGCAATGGAGTAGGCGCGCGTCACCTCGGCCTTGCTGCCGGAAACCAGCGAGCGCAGCGACATCTGCTGCCAGACAGCTTCGTATTCGGATGGTATTTCGAAGTCCTCAAAGTTCAGTTCATGCGGAGGCACCGTGATCTGAACGAAGCTGCCGGCCCGGAACTTCAGGTCTTCGCCTTCCGGCAAATCGAGCACGATCTCGCGGATGAAGGGCGCCAGGGATCTTGTTGATTCCACCGTACAATTCCAGACATTGGAACTGAGCAGGTCATCCGGAATTCGCACCTTCATGTCGCCGCGCACCTGAACCTGACAGGCCAGCCGCATGCCATCGCGGATGTCCTGCCGGTCGAGCTTGGACCGCTCTGTCGGCAGCACCTCGCCGCCGCCGTCAGTCACAGCGACTTTGCACAAACCGCAGGTACCGGCACCGCCACAGGCGGACGGGATCAGAATGCCGTTGCTGCTCAGAACTTCGAGTAGCTTTTGCTGCGTAGCCGCGACCAGTTCAGTATCGCCGTTAAGGGTTATCGTGGCCTTCGCGGACGGTGACAGAATGGCCCGCGCAGCCATCACCGCTAGGGACAGCACCATGACCGTCAGGGTGAACATGGCAATGCCGAGCGCGATATCAATCATGGCGCACCTCCGATTGCGAAGGCGGCAAACCCGAGCGACATCAGTCCGGTGATGAAAAAAGCCGCGCCCAGACCTCGCAGGCCGGCCGGGATATCACTGTATTTAAGCCTTTCGCGGATCGCGGCCAGCGCTACGACCGCCAAAGCCCAACCAATGCCGCTTCCCAACCCATAGACGACACTTTCCTGAAAACTGTAGCTGCGCTCGACCATGAAAAGGCTGCCGCCTAGGATCGCGCAGTTCACAGTTACCAGCGGCAGATAGATACCGAGCGCGCGATGCAGGGGCGGGACGTAGCGATTGAGGATCATTTCCAGAACCTGCACCATCGCGGCTATGACGCCGATAAAACTCAGCAGTTTGAGAAAACTCAGGTCCACATCGGGCAGGCCCGCCCAAGCCCATGCGCCTTCGGCCAAAAGGGTCTGAAAGATCAGGTGGTTGACCGGAATTGACAGCGCCTGCACGCAGATCAGCGCAACGCCGAGGCCGAATGCGGTCTCGACCTTGCGCGATACGGCAAGGAATGTGCAAAGACCCAGAAAGAAGGACAATGCCAGATTTTGCTCGAAGATTGATGAGAGGAACAAGTCAGTCATGAGCGGCCCCCGTCATCGAGGCCCTGCACCCTGAATTCGGGCTGCTCGACCTGCTCGGGCCGCAGCGCGCGGATGATCCAGACAATGAAGCCGAGGATAAAAAAAGCGCTCGGGGCCAGCAGCATAAGCCGGAGGGGCTGGAACCAGCCGCCGTCTTCCACAAGCGGCAGGACAGCATAGCCCAGGAATGACCCGGAACCGAGGATCTCGCGGATCGCGCCCACCGTCAGCAGGATCAGGCTGTAACCCAGCCCGTTGCCCAGCGCGTCTAGGATACTGGGCCAAACCGGATTATGCCGCGCAAAAGCCTCTGCCCGGCCAAGCACCAGACAGTTTGTGACGATCAGGCCGACAAAGATGGAAAGGCGCTTGCTCATTTCAAAGGCAAAGGCCTGCAGGAACATGTCCATCACGATGACCAGCGAAGCGATGATCGTGATCTGCACAATCAGGCGGATAGCGCTGGGGATGTGGTGGCGGATACTGCTGATCGCAGCACTGGACAGTATTAGGACAACGGTCAGGGCCGCGGACATTGTGAACGCCGTCGCGACCGAAGTCGTCACCGCCAGCGCCGAACAAATCCCCAGGATATGCAGCGTTATCGGGTTCCCCTTGACCAGCGGATCGGTGATGTAGCCGAGCGTTTTGGTCATACTCACACCCCTCCCGCGCGCAGCTTGGCAAGAAACGGCCCGAACCCGTCCTCTCCCATCCAGAAACGCAGCATGTTGGCAACTCCGTTGCTGGTGTGCGTCGCGCCCGAGATGCCATCAACCTCGAACGGGCCCGTCGCCTCGCCACGCACGACGGATATGCGAATGGTCCCGTCCTCGTCGGCGATTTTCTTGCCGGGCCAGAGCGCCTGCCATTCCGGATCTTCGACCCGCGCGCCGAAACCCGGCGTGTCCCCCTGTTCATAGAACGTGAGACCGGCAATC
>JBFFQS010000003.1:0-33304 GCA_041573315.1 Amylibacter sp.
CGATTTTCTTGCGGAAACCGGTCAGGATGCGTGGTCGTAGGCCCGCTCGCCGTGGGCCGACAGGTCCAGACCGGTGGTCTCGTCCTCGGGCGACACGCGGATCGGGAAGATCAGTCCGGTCGCCTTGACCAGAATGACCGACACGACAATCGTATAGACGCCGACGACCAGAATGCCGCCGAATTGCGCGACATAGTCACCGTGGCCCAGAACCGCGATCATGATGATGCCGAACATGCCGCCGACACCGTGAACCGCGAACACGTCCAGCGTGTCGTCGATGTTCATCAGGTTCTTGACGACTTTGCAGGCTTCCTGACACAGAACCCCGGCAATGGCGCCGATCAGCAAAGCTTCGACAGGGCCGACGTAGCCCGAGGCCGGCGTAATCGAGGCAAGCCCCGCAATCGTGCCCGTCACCATGCCGACCATCGAGGCCTGCCCGTGCTTGATTTTTTCCCAAAGCGCCCAGGACAGCGATGCGGTCGCGGCAGAGATATGCGTGACCGTCAGCGCCATCGCGGCACCGCCGTCAGCGGCAAGCTGCGAGCCGCCGTTGAAGCCGAACCATCCGACCCAGAGCATCGAGGCCCCGATCATGACGTATCCCGGATTGTGCGGCGGTACGTTCTTGTTGCGCCGCGCGCCCAGGAAAAACGCAACGACCAGCGCCGCAAGACCCGCGGTTTCATGCACCACGATCCCGCCCGCGAAATCCTTGACGCCTTCGGCGAACAGTGCGCCTTCACCGCCCGACAACATTCCGCCGCCCCAGATCCAGTGCGTCACCGGCGCATAGACCAGCAGCATCCAGAGGGCAGAGAACAGCATAAGGAAGCCATAGCTGATCCGCTCCACATAGGCGCCGACGATCAGGGCAGGGGTGATGATGGCAAATGTCATCTGGAAGGCGAAGAACAGAATTTCCGGCAGAGTGCCGGACAAGGTCTCGGCGGTCACTCCGGACAGGAACATCTTGCCCAAGCCGCCCCAGAACGCGTTGCCGTCGCCGAAAGCTATGGAATAGCCGGCCACCAGCCACAGGATGGACATCAGGCAGGCAATCGAGAAACACTGCATGAAAACGGAAAGCACGTTGCGCGCCCGCACCAGGCCCCCATAGAACAGGGCGAGGCCAGGAAGAGTCATGAAAAGGACCAGCGCCGTCGCGACTATGATCCATGCGGTATCTGCACCATTCATTTTGAATTTTCCCCTTTTTTTAATTGTGCAGAGTGTTTCACCGGAACTGCGGAATTTAGCAAAGCCGGAGTGGTTTCAGACTATGCAAATTTGGGGTAAAATTCGTATTTTGATTTATTAATAGGCAATAATGGCGCGGCATGACTATTTATTGTGCAGGATTCAGGGGCCAGTTTTAGGGGACAACTGATCTATAATCAGGCGCAAGGCGGTTTCCGTGGTGCGGAGCCGCACGTTCTCCCGCCCGACCGCGCCGAATTCGCAGGTCATGGTCAGGTGCGGCTGACCGGTAACCACCAAACCGAAACAGACGCGGCCTTCCGGCTTGCTGTGCGAAGCGCCGGGGCCCGCAACGCCGGTCACGGCAATAGCGACTTGCGAAAGCGAGCGCTCGATCGCGCCCTGGGCCATTTCGGAGGCTACCTGTTCCGAAACCGCGCCGAACTCTTGGATCGTCGCCGGCTTTACGCCCAGCATGTCCTGTTTCGCGGCGTTGGAGTAGGTGACGAAGCCCCGGTCAAATGCATCCGAAGATCCGGGTATCGCGGTAAGGGCCGCGCTGATCATGCCGCCGGTGCAACTTTCGGCCGTGCACAGCATCAGGCCCTGTACGCGGCACAGGTCCAGCGCGGCCTCGGCCAGCGTCCGGATGTCGTGGGTCATATGAAGAAGGATACGAGGGTAATCAGGCCGACCATAGCCGCCGCCGCCATCAGGCCTGCGGCCACATCATCAAGCATGACGCCCAATGCCGAGTTCATTCTGTCCGCTGTGCCGACGAGAGATGGTTTCTTGATGTCATACAGCCGGAACATGCCGAATGCGATAATCACCAGACCGAACGGAACGCAGAAATCGCCGACAACAGAGCAGGTCAGCGCGGCGGAAAGCGGAAACAGAGTAATCCACTGACCGACTACCTCGTCGATCACAATCTCGCCGGGGTCGTGGTTTTCCTGCCCCTCGGTTTCTTTTGACGTCGCCCACCAGCCCAGGAAGAACACCAGAACAGTGGCCGCGAAGAACAGCGTGAAGCCGCCGAAATAATGCAGGACATATGCCAGCGGAAGCGCAGCGAGACTGCCCCAGGTGCCAGGCGCCTTGGGCAGTAGTCCAACAAAAAAGAAGGTCGAAATGGTTCGTGTCATCATGCGCATATTAATACATTCGCTTGAGCCGCAATACCTTCTTCTCGACCGGTGAATCCAAGTTTTTCGGAAGTTGTAGCTTTTACGGCAACACGATCCTCTGAAATACCCATGATTGCGGCGAGATTGCGGCGCATATCACGTGAATTGGGGCCAATTTTGGGCACTTCGCAGATCAGCGTGCAGTCGACGTTGCTGATCCGGAAGCCGCGCGCCGTGACCCGTTCGACCGCTTTGCGCAGAAATACCTCGGACGCCGCGCCTTTCCATTGCGGGTCCGACGGGGGAAACCACTGCCCGATGTCGCCCTCCGCGATTGCGCCGAACAGGGCGTCGGTCACCGCATGCATCGCAACGTCGGCATCCGAGTGGCCGACCAGGCCGCGATCATGCGGAATTTTCAGGCCGCAGAGAACGACGTGGTCGCCCGGACCGAATTTGTGAACGTCAAAACCGTTGCCAGTGCGAATATCCATGTTCGTTCCAAGCTGCTGTTCCGCCAGGGCCAGATCCTCGGCGAAGGTTATCTTGAGGTTGCGCTGCGATCCCCGGACGGTGTGCACGTCCAGTCCCGCGGCGACCGCAATGGCCACATCGTCGTCGGCGGGGCCGTCATGGGCGGCGTGGGCGGCGACAATGGCGCGCCGCTCGAACACCTGCGGGGTCTGAGCCCGCCATATGGCATCGCGGGGCAGCGCCGTCGTCGCTCTGCCGTCGGTGACCTGCCAGACGGCGTCGGTGACGGGCAGGGCCAGAAAGGCCGCGCCGGTCTTGCGCGCCTGATCGAAGACGCGGTCCAGTGCATCCAGAGGTACCAGAGGCCGCGCGCCGTCATGGATCGCCACGTAATCGCCGCCGGCCGCTTTCAGGCCGCTGCGAACCGAAACGCTGCGGCTGTCGCCACCGCTAACAGCTGGCTTCAGGCGGTCATCCGAAATCGAGCCGGCGATAGGCGCATATAAAGCTGCGTCGCGCGGATTAATCACGACGATCACTTCCGTGACCCGATCGGACGCCAGAAGCGACAAAATCGTATGCTTCAGCACAGGGCTGCCGGACAGCAACTGATACTGTTTCGGAACCTCCCCGCCCAGGCGCGCGCCACGCCCGGCTGCGACAATGATAGCTGATACTTTCATAGGGTTGATGTAACGCTTCGTCGTTTCCAAGGAAAGAGCGTAAAGCCACTCATTCCTTCGCTTGCGCAAACTCCGAACTTGCATTACAGATGAGCTAATGCACAAGGTTTAGGCACAATGTCCATATTGATCGAAAAAAAGGCAATCGACCCGCCCGTCTTGCTCTCCCCGCTGGCCGGAATTACCGATTTGCCCTATAGAAACTTGGTATCTTCGTTCGGTGCAGGGCTGGTCGTTTCCGAAATGATTGCCAGCCAGGAGATGGTCCAAAGCCGACCGTCCGCGCAGGCCAAGGCGGAACTCGGATTCGATGCGGCAAATACGGCGGTCCAGATTGCCGGAAAAGACGCCCGCTGGATGGCTGAGTGTGCAAGGATGTGCGAGGCGAACGGCGCCCGGCTGATAGACATCAATATGGGCTGCCCGGCGAAGAAGGTGACGAACGGCTATTCCGGTTCGGCCCTGATGCGCGAGCCCGATCACGCAATATCCCTTATTGAGGCGGTCGTTTCCGCGGTTTCGGTTCCGGTGACGTTGAAAACGCGGCTGGGGTGGGATGACGAGACGCGGAATGCAGCCGCTCTTGCGCGGCGCGCTGAACAGGCCGGAATAAAGATGGTTACGATCCACGGACGCACGCGCTGCCAGTTTTACAAGGGACGGGCGGACTGGGCCGCGATCAGAGAGGTCAGGGAGGCGGTTTCGATCCCGGTTGTCGCCAACGGCGATATCGTCGACAGCGCCACCGCCGCGCAGGCGCTGGAGCAGTCGGGCGCCGACGGGGTGATGATCGGACGCGGTGCGCAAGGCCGGCCATGGCTGCTGGCGCAGGTCGCCGCCGATATTTTCGGCACCCGCGCCCCGAACATACCCGTGGGCAACGCGCTCGTGGACATGATTTGTGAACACTATCAGGACATGCTGTCGTTCTACGGCATCGATCTGGGCCGCCGCGTGGCGCGCAAGCATCTCGGTTGGTACATGGACGATCTGCAAACCGAAACTCCGCTGCGAAAACGGATACTGACGGAGCCGGATCACGGCAAGGTGCCGGGCCTGCTGCGCCAGTTGGCGTCGCCCGAGAGGAGGGTTGCTGCATGATCTCGGTTGAATCGAGCGCGGTCTGGAACGGCTTGCCGTTTCCGGCGCTGGTACTGGACGGCGACCGCCAGGTTTTGGAGGTCAATAGCGCCGCCGAGCAATTCCTGTCCGCATCTGAAAAACAAATCAAGGCGCGCGGGCTGAAATATTTTTTCGGCCGCAACTCGATTGTAATGGGCACTCTTGCGCAGGCCGTTGCCGATTTATCCTCGGTATCGCAATACGGTGTCGATGTCTCGTCGGCCGGACAGTCCGCGATGTCCTGCAACATCTATGTCAGTTTCCTGTCGCCCGAGGAGGGCACCGTCCTGCTGATCATCCAGCCCGCGGGCGTGGCGATCAAGATGAGCCAGTCGCTGACGCATCTGGCCGCGGCGCGGTCCGTCACCGCCCTGGCCGGCATGCTGGCGCACGAAATACGGAATCCGCTCGCCGGTATCACCGGAGCGGCGCAATTGCTGGCGATGAATGCCTCTGAGAGTGA
The DNA here is from genome assembly GCA_041573315.1 of Amylibacter sp. Taxonomy (GTDB): domain Bacteria; phylum Pseudomonadota; class Alphaproteobacteria; order Rhodobacterales; family Rhodobacteraceae; genus Amylibacter. The sequence goes on from JBFFQS010000003.1 coordinate 5,076, forward strand.
CCGGGAACTGGCCGAGATGATCGGACAGGAGGCCAAGCGCATCGGCAATCTTGTCGACCGCGTCGAGCATTTTGGCGACGAGCGCCCCGTGGAACGCCAGCCGGTCAACATTCACGACGTGCTGGACCGCGCAAGCCGGTCGGCCAAGGCCGGTTTCGCGTCGCATGTCAATTTCTCGATGGAATACGATCCGTCGCTGCCGGAAGTGGCGGGCGACCCGGACCAGTTGCTGCAGGTGTTCCAGAACCTGATCAAGAACGCATCCGAGGCGCTGTCCGACTCGCGCGGCCAGATTCGTTTGCGGACCTCTTACAATTCAGGCATGAAATTCGCCGCCAGCGGCCACAGGATCGAGAACCTTCCGATCCAGGTCGAGGTCATCGACAACGGCAAGGGTATCCCCGAAAGCCTGATCGCTGATATCTTCGATCCTTTCGTATCGAGCAAATCCAACGGCACCGGGCTGGGGTTGTCGCTGGTGTCTAAAATTGTCGCCAGCCATGGCGGGTTGATCGAATGTAACAGCGGTGACGGCAAAACGAGGTTTTGCGTCCGATTGCCGATCTGGCGAACCAAAAACAAGAAGAAGGAGACTGTGTGATGGATGGAACCGTACTTGTTGCCGACGACGACCGGACGATCCGGACTGTTCTGACACAGGCTCTGACCCGCGCCGGGTGCAAGGTGCGCTCGACCGGCAGCGCCTCGACCCTGTGGCGCTGGGTCGAGGAGGGCGAGGGCGACGCGATCGTCTCCGACGTCATGATGCCGGACGGAAACGGGCTGGAGATGCTGCCCTCGATCAAACGCAAGCGTCCCGACCTGCCGGTGATCGTGATTTCGGCGCAGAACACGGTGATGACGGCCATCAAGGCGTCCGAATCCGGCGCGTTCGATTACCTGCCGAAGCCGTTCGACCTCAAGGACCTGCTGTCCAAGGTGAACAAGGCGCTGTCGCAGGCCAACCAGCCGGCGCCGGGTGCCGGCCTTGGCGCTGAGCGCGGGCAGAACCTGCCGCTGATCGGCAGTTCCCAGGCCATGCAGGACGTTTACCGCCTGCTGGCGCGGGTGCTGAACACCGATCTGAACGTGCTTATCACGGGCGAGAGTGGCACCGGCAAGAGCCTGCTGGCGAAAACCTTGCACGAACTGGGCCACCGCTCGCACGAGAGTTTCGTGACAATCATTGCCTCGACGGCGACGCCTGCGACGCTGGAGAGCGTCATTCTGGGCTCGGAAAAGGACGGTGCATTTGAACCGGCGCCGGTGAATTCGACACTCTATCTGGACGAGATCGCGGAAATGTCGGCGGAGTCGCAATTGCATCTGCTGGACCTGCTGCAATCGCAGGGAGTGCGCTCCAAGAATTTCCGGATCATTTCGTCCACCCGCCAGGAACTGGTCAATCTGGTCAACGAGGGGATTTTCAGAGAGGACCTGTTCTATCGTCTGAACGTCATGCCGATGACGCTGCCGCCTTTGCGGGAACGTCTGGACGATATCGCCGAACTGACACAGTTCTTTCTGCGGCGCGCCGCGGAGCAGGGCATGCCCAACAAGTCGATCTCGAAATCCGCGCTGGAGAAGATGCGCCTCGCGCTCTGGGCCGGAAACGTGCGGGAGCTGGAGAATTTCGTTCAGCAGCTTGTCGTCCTGTCGCCCTATGACGAAATCAGCGGTGACTTCGTCGAACAGAAGCTGAAGCAGCTTCCAAGAGTTAAATCCGACAGCGAACCGCTGAGCGGAGAAAAGCTCTCGAGCGCGGTCGAGGCGCATATCCGGCGCTATTTCGACCTGCACGGCGATGCGCTGCCCCCGCCGGGCCTTTATAACCGCATCTTGCGGGAAGTTGAGCTGCCGCTGATCGCGCTGACGCTGTCGGCGACCCGTGGAAATCAGATCAAAGCGGCCGAATTACTCGGTTTAAACCGAAATACCCTGCGTAAGAAGATCGGAAACCTTGATATTCAGGTGACAAGGACCAAGAAAATGATGTAAACTTGCCACAGTGGGTGTAGCAGTAACGAAACGAGTCGAAAGCTTGAAAACGCTTCAACTAAACTCGGCAGTTACGACGTTGAATCAATGGCGCAAAAAGCGCAGCGTTCGTACAGGATTTGCCGTCGGGCTATTTGTTCTTGGACCAGTTATGGTGCTGGTCACCTATCTGGCGCTGAGTTCGTTCAAACTGCATTCCACCTCCGTGACCTTGCGGCTGATCGTTTTGGCCGACCTTGTTTACGTTCTGGTCGTAACCGCAGCCGTTTCCCAACGCATCTTCAGCATCATTTCCGCACGACGCGCGCAATCCGCCGGATCGCGGTTGCACTCGCGGCTGAGCGCGGTTTTCGCCTTCGTCGCCTTGCTGCCGACCGTTCTGGTCGCGATATTTGCCACGATCACGCTGAATATAGGTCTGGAAGGCTGGTTTTCGGAACGGGTTCGCGACGTCGTCGGCGCCTCGCTGTCCGCGGCGGAGGCCTATGAGGCCGAGCAGCGCAACGACCTGATTTCCGATTTGCAGCTTATGAGCAATTTTCTCAACCAACAGCAACAGCGCGGAACGAACCGGATACTCGATGCGGACCTCGTGCAGCTTTTGGGGCAGGTCCAGCCGCTGGTCCAGCGCGGCCTGAAAGAGGCCTATGTCATTGATGGCGCTGGTAATATCGAGGCGCGCGGCGACCGCAGTTATCTGTTCGGCTATGAACAGCCCAGCATCGAGAGCATCGCGGAAAGCCACACGAACCCGATGATCTTTCAAGACTGGACGAATAACGAGTTCCGCGCGCTGATGCCGCTGGATGCCTACGTGAACCGTTATCTTTATATCTCGCGCACCGTGGATGGAGATATTCTGGGGCTATTGGATGACACCAAGGAAACCGTTGCGGTCTATAACCAGATGGAAAATGAGCGTGGGCGCGTCCTGTTCGAACTGGCGCTGTTGTACCTTGGGTTCGCTGTAATCGTCATCATGTCGGCAATCTGGATCGGTCTGGTATTCGCCGAGCGCCTGGCCCGCCCGGTCGGGCGTCTGGCAGGCGCCGTGCAGAGGGTCGGCGCCGGCGATCTGACCGTCCGGGTGCGCGAGGAACAGGGCGACGACGAGATCGCGATGCTGGGCCGCGTGTTCAACCGGATGACCAAACAGGTCAAGAAACAGCGCGATGACCTGATCGAGGCGCATGAGGAAACCGAAAGCCGCCGCCGCCTGTTCGACTCCGTCCTGTCCGGCGTGACCGCAGGCGTCATCGGCCTGAACCGCAATGGCGAAGTCGAGGTTGTGAATGCGGCCGCGGCGCGATTACTGAACCTCGATCTGGCTGATGCGATCGGCCGGTCTCTGGAAGATTTGGTGCCAGAGTTTATGCATCTTTTCCTACAGGTAGAGCTGAAACCTAATGTAGCGCAGCAGCAGGAGGTTAACCTCAAGCGCGCCGGCAGCGCCGAAGTTCTGCTGGTGCGGATTGCAAGCCGCGTCAATGCGGACAATGTGCTGGAAGGCTATGTTGTAACCTTCGACGACGTCACCGATCTGGTTTCGGCCCAGCGCATGGCCGCTTGGGGCGATGTCGCCCGGCGCATTGCGCACGAAATCAAGAATCCCCTGACACCGATACAACTGTCCGCCGAGCGGGTCCGGCGCAAATTCTCTCCGATGCTGGGGGACAGCGCTGCTGAACTTGCCGAGTACACGGACGTCATAATTAGGCAAACCAATGACTTGCGACGCATTGTTGACGAATTTTCCAAGTTTGCCCGGATGCCGCAGCCGGAACTGAAAAAATGTGATCTGACCCAGTTGGTCAAGGATGCTATATTGCTGCAACAGACAGCGATGGAGGAAACCAAGTTCACCTTGAGCGGCACCAACGCACCGATCCTTGGCGAATTTGACGAAACCATGATTATGCAGGCGCTGACCAATCTGGTCAAAAATGCGGGCGAGGCGACCGAGAGTTACGCCAGCGCCCATCCGGAGCAGAAATATTCACCGGAAATCCGGGTCCTCGTCGATCACAGCGACGGGACGACGCGGATCAGAATTCAGGATAACGGCATCGGATTGCCGGAACAGCACCGGTCGCGGTTGTTCGAGCCCTATGTGACGCATCGCGAGAGCGGAACCGGGCTCGGACTGTCGATCGTAAAGAAAATAATTGAGGAGCACGGCGGAACGCTGGAACTGAATGACGCACCGAAGTTCGGACGCGCCAGTCATGTCGGCGCCGAAGCCTGCATCACTCTGCCAAACACCAGAATAGAGCAAGCCACACCCGAAAAAGTGGCAGCCTCGTAACGAACAGGAGCAGCAGAAATGGGCGATATATTAATCGTAGACGACGAAAAGGACATCCGGCAGTTAATTTCGGATATTTTGAAGGATGAGGGTTATTCAACGCGGCTGGCGGCCAATTCGGATCAGGCCTATGGCGCAATCAATGACGAGGCGCCGGATTTGGTGATCCTCGACATATGGTTGAAAGAAAGCCAGCATGACGGGATCGACATCCTGAAAAACGTGCGCCGCAACAATCCCGACATTCCGATCGTGATCATTTCCGGTCACGGCAATATCGAGATTGCGGTCGCGGCGATCAAGCAAGGGGCTTATGATTTTATCGAAAAGCCCTTCAACATCGACCAGCTGATGGTGGTCATCGGGCGGGCGATGGAAACATCCCGCCTGCGGCGCGAAAACGCGTCCCTGCGGGTGCGCGACACCTCATCGACCGTGATGATCGGCGAGTCGGGTGCGTTCAAGAACCTGATCTCTCAATTGGACAAGGTCACGCACAGCAACGGGCGCGTCATGCTGACCGGCGCGTCGGGCAGTGGCAAGGAAGTCGCGGCGCGTTATATACATGCCCACTCCAACCGGTCCGGGGCTCCGTTCGTCACGGTCAACTCGGCCTCGATCGCGCCGGACAAGATGGAGGATGTCTTGTTCGGCAGCTCCAGCCACGAATTCGGCCACGAGCCCGGCCTGCTGGAACAGGCCCACGGCGGCGTGCTGTTCTTTGACGAGATCGCGGACATGCCGCTGGGCACGCAATCCAAGATCCTCCGGGTGCTCGTGGATCAGCAGTTCACCCGCGTTGGCGGAAATGACACGGTGCGTGTCGATGCCCGCGTAATCTCTGCCACCAACAAGAACCTGACGGCGGAAATCGCCGCCGGCCGGTTCCGCGAGGAGCTGTACCATCGCCTGAACGTTGTGCCGATCTCGGTGCCATCGCTGGAAGCGCGACGCGACGACATTCCGAAACTGGCCGATCACTTCCTGAGTGAGGCCAACAGGTTGCAGGGCCTTCCGTTGCGCAGCCTGACGCAAGAGGCGGCGGCGCTGCTGCAGACCATGTCCTGGCCCGGCAACATCCGCCAGCTGCGCAACATGATGGAGCGCATCCTTATACTCGGTTCGGAAACCGGCGAGATATCCGTCGATGAACTGCCCGGTGCGGCCAGCGAGCCAGGTGCCGCCGACGGGACATTCAGCGCTCAATTCGCCGCCATGCCGCTGCGCGAAGCGCGCGAATTGTTCGAGCGGGAGTACCTGATGGCGCAAATCAACCGCTTCGGCGGCAATATTTCCAAAACCGCGAATTTCGTCGGAATGGAGCGGTCGGCATTGCACAGGAAACTGAAAACGCTGAATGTGGTCACGACAAACAAGGCCGGAACGCGCATCGCGGAACTCGACCCGGCGGACATGGAATAACAATCGCAATTGACCGCGGCTGGTGAATTTGCCACTTACTTGGATTGCGTCGGAGCAAACCTCCGACAGATCAGGAGCCTGATATGAAGGTGATCATTTGCGGTGCGGGCCAGGTGGGTTGGCAGATCGCGCGCCATCTTTCCTCGGAAAAGAACGATGTTACCGTTGTCGACAACAATCCCGAACTGATCGCGCGGGCGACGGACACGCTGGACGTCAGCGGCGTCACGGGGTTCGCCTCTTATCCGAACGTGCTGGAACGGGCAGGGGCCAAGGACGCTGACATGATCATTGCCGCAACCTTTTCGGACGAGGTCAACATGGTCACCTGTCAGGTAGCGCATTCTGTCTTTTCGATCCCGCGCAAGATCGCGCGCCTTCGGGCACAGCCCTATCTCGATGTGATCTATTCCGACCTGTTCCAGCGCGAACACATGCCGATCGACGTGGTGATCTCGCCCGAGCAGGAGGTTGCGGACGACGCGTTGCAACAGCTTGCCTCGCCGGCAACATTCGACACCGAGCCGTTCTTCAACGGCGGCGTGCATCTGATCGGGATCGTGATCGAAGAGAACTGCGCTGTGCTCAATACGCCGTTGCGGCAATTGTCGGAACTGTTTTCGACGCTGCGCGCAATGGTGGTCGGCATCCGCCGCGATGACCGTCTGTTTGTACCGTCGGCCGGCGATGAGCTGTTCGCCAACGACCATCTGTATATTTGCACCCACACCGATGACCTGAGCCGGACGCTGGAAATCTTTGGCAAGAAATCCAAGAAGCAGGAACGCGTGATAATCGTTGGCGGTGGCAATGTCGGCCTGCGCGTTGCGCAGACGCTTGAAAACCAGCAGCACCGGTTGCGCGCCAAGGTCATCGAGCGGAATCGCACCGTGGCCGAGCACGCCGCCGACCTGCTGGAACGCACCGTTGTGCTGCATGGCGACGGGCTCGACATGAACCTGCTGGAGGAAGCCAACCTTGCCAACACCGACGCCCTGCTGGCCGTAACCGATGACGACAAGACCAACCTGCTGGCCTGCGCCCGGGCCAAGGCGGCGGGCTGTCCGATGGTCGTGGCCCTGATCAACGACCCCAGCCTGATGTCGCTGAAAGAGACGCTGGACATCGACGCGTTCATCAACCCGCGCGCCACCACCGTGTCGTCCATTCTGCGCCACATCCGGCACGGTCGGGTGCGGGCCGTCTATTCCATCGGCGATGCCGAGGCAGAGGTCATCGAGGCGCAGGTCATGTCGACCTCTCCGATTGCAGGCAAACGCATCCGCGACATAGAATTCCCCTCCGGCACCCTGATCGGGGCAATCCGGAAGGGCGACCAGATCCTGAGGCCAGGCGGCAATACCAAGATCGACGAGGGCGATCTGGTGGTGGTCTTTGCCCTGTCAGAGTTCATCCCTGACGTCGAGCGCCTGTTCCAGGTCAATATCGAATTCTTCTGATGCTTTCCGGCGTCCTGCGAACCCAACCCCTGCTCATCACGCTGATGGGCTTGTGTGCCGTATCCATGTACGGCCCCATGGTCGTGGCCGTCTCGCATGAGGACTGGCCAGAAGCCCGGACCTTTTTCTATAATGCGACGTTTTTCCTGATACTGACGGGTCTGCTTGGTATCCCTTTTCTCGGCCGGTCCAAGCGGCGCTCGGCCATCGAGCATCTGGCGGGCGTGTTCTTTGCCTTTCTGGCGCTGCCGGCGATCATGGCGGTGCCGGTCAACGGCCTTGTCGGGCATTTATCCTTTTTCCACAGCTACTTCGAAATGCTGTCGAGTTTCACCACGACCGGAGCCAGCCTGATCGACAACCCGGCCTCTGTTTCTGATGCGGTGCATTTCTGGCGCGGTCTGGTTGGCTGGATGGGCGGGCTTATGATCCTGATCGTGGCCCTGGCTATTTTCGCGCCGTTGAATATCGGCGGTTTCGAGGTTTACTCGACAACCCATGGCACGGCGGTCGGTGGAGAGTTCATTATCAAGGCCGATATCGAGACCCGGATCGCGCGGTTTTCGCGCCAGATCATGCCGGTCTATGTCCTTCTGACCGGCATCCTCGGCGTCGCACTGGTCATGGCGGGCGAGCGGCCGCTGGTGGGCGCGATGCACGCCATGGCGATCCTGTCCACCAGCGGGATTTCTCCGGTTGGCGGTATTCAGGGCGCGCAGGGCGGCCTTGTGATCGAATTCCTGATGTTCCTTTTCATGTTCGTCGCCGTTTCCCGCTATACGTTCCTGCAGGACAAGGAAGGCCGCGGCTGGCAGAATTTCAAAAGCGACAAGGAAATAAACATCGCGCTGATCTGTGTCGTGACAATTCCGCTGCTGCTGTTCGCGCGGCACTGGACCGCTGCGTTCGAGGTCGATGCGGAACATGACAGCGTCGCGGCCTTCGCCTCGCTCTGGGGCGGCATCTTCACTGTCCTGTCCTTCCTGACCACGACCGGATTCGAAAGCCTGTCGTGGGATTCGTCGCGCTATTGGTCCGGTCTGGAAACACCCGGCCTGATCTTCATGGCGCTTGCGGTCATGGGCGGCGGCGTCGCCACGACTGCGGGCGGGGTCAAGCTGTTGCGGATATACGCCCTGTTCAAACACGGTTCGCGAGAGATGCAGAAGCTCCGCTACCCCAGTTCGATCGGCGGTTCAGGCAAGAAGGCGCGGTCGCTGCGCCGCGAGGGCGCCTATATCGCCTGGATATTCCTGATGCTGTTCACGCTTATCCTTGCAATCGTGATGCTGGCGCTGTCGGCCACCGGACTGGCCTTCGAGAACAGCCTGACACTGGCCGTTGCCGGGCTGTCCACCACCGGCCCGCTGTTGCATATCGCCACCGACGCGGTGCTGGGTTATTCGGATATTTCGGACACTGCCAAGGTTATCCTGTGTGCCGCGATGATTCTCGGCCGGATGGAAGCGCTTGCCGTAATCGCCCTGTTGAACATGAATTATTGGCGGGATTGACGGTCTGCCGGAACGGAATTACTAAAATAAGGTTATTGGGTCTGGATAAACAGGCACTGCATCGCCATATTGGATGCATAAAATTAAAATCCGCTGAAACAGCGGCAAGAAAAGAGGCTAAACTCATGGCTGCCGACAAACAGAATCTTCAGGACGCGTTCCTAAATAACGTTCGCAAATCAAAAATCTCGGTGACAATCTTTCTGGTCAACGGGGTAAAACTTCAGGGTGTCATCACCTGGTTTGACAATTTCTGCGTCCTGCTGCGTCGGGACGGACAATCCCAACTGGTTTACAAACACGCGATTTCCACCATCATGCCGTCGCAGGCCCTCGTGCTGTATGACGGCGAGGAAGACTCGTAAACCGCTGATGCGCGCCTGCGTTATCCATCCCGAACTTACGCACTCCGACAACCGCCGCCTGCCAGAACACTCGCTGGCAGAGGCGGTTTCGCTTGCGCATGCGCTGGACCTGGATGTCCGGTTTGACGATGTCGTGAAGCTGCGAAAAGTCGATGTGGGCAAGCTGTTCGGCAAGGGTAAGCTCGAAGAGATAGATGCCCGGATCAAGGCCGAGGAAGTCGAACTGATGGTCGTTGACGGACCGGTGACGCCCGTTCAGCAGCGCAATCTGGAGCGTCAGCTGAAGGTCAAGGTGCTGGACCGGACCGGTCTGATCCTTGAGATTTTCGCCGATCGCGCGCGCACCCGTGAAGGTGTGTTGCAGGTCGATCTGGCGGCGCTGAACTACCAGAAGTCACGGCTGGTGCGCAGCTGGACCCACCTTGAACGCCAACGCGGCGGGCTGAGCTTTGTCGGCGGTGCGGGCGAGACGCAGATCGAGGCCGACCGCCGCGCCATCGACGACGCCATAGTCCGGCTCAAGAGGCAGCTGGCCAAGGTGGTCAAGACCCGGACGCTGCACCGCGAGGCCCGCAAGAAGGTCCCTTATCCGATCGTCGCGCTCGTTGGCTATACCAACGCCGGAAAATCGACGATATTCAATTATATAACCGGGGCTCAGGTGGTGGCCGAGGATATGCTGTTCGCCACGCTCGACCCGACCATGCGGGCGGTGAAGCTGCCCAACGGGCGCGACATCATCCTGTCGGACACGGTTGGGTTCATTTCCGACCTGCCGACGCAACTTGTCGCGGCATTTCGCGCCACGCTGGAAGAGGTGCTGGACGCCGATCTGATCCTGCACGTCCGCGACATCGCCCATCCGGATACCGAGGAACAGGCCGAGGACGTGATCGGAATTCTCGACGATCTGGGCGTCACGCCGCAAAGCAAGCCCTTCGTCGAAGTGTGGAACAAGATCGACATGCTGTCAGCGGATGAATTGGCCAAGGTCAAGACAATCGCAGACCGCACGCCCGAGATCGTCGCGACCTCGGCCACCAGTGGCGCAGGCATAGATACATTGCTGGAGGCCGTCGACACGGCCTTGCAGGAACCGAGGACCAGAGAAAAGATCAAGCTGGCCTTTTCCGAGGGCCGCCGCCGGGCATGGCTCTACGAGCATAATGTCGTGGAGGACGAGCGCCAGATCGACATCGGCTATGAGGTACTGGTCAACTGGACCGCGAAACAGGCGGCGCAGTTCGAGAAATACCAGAGCTGACCTATTCTGCGGGGAGCAGTCGGGTGGTTCCGACGGCTCCGCCGCGGGCGAGATCTATGTCGAGCGACATCGGAATATACTCGCCGCGCCGCCACAGCTCTGCCAGATCGTCGTAATAACGTGACAGGAAGTGGCCGGACTGGCCGGTCGAGGCGACGAACACCGAACTGTCCAGGTCCGCGAAATCGACCACGGCACGAAAGACCGCGGCGTGAACATTGGTGAACGGCTCCGGCCCGGTGCCGCGCGCAACGCCGCGCATGAGCGTATTGTCGCCGCCCGATGTCTGTTGCCTGATATTCATCAGCCAGCCCAAAAACCGCACATCGCCCAGCACTTCGTGTTTGTGTTCCGCCTGATGCGCCTGACCCCAGCGCCAGCTTTCGATACGGTCGCCGTATTTCTCGGTCAGGCTGAGGATGGCGGCGTCCAGTGAAACGGCCGCGATGTCGTCGCAGGTTTCCGTGCGCGAGGACTGGATGACATCGCACCAGCGCGCCGCACCGTCAATGTCGCGGTAGACCCGCTCGATAAACACCGGATCGGGCTGCGCGAATTTCGAGGCAAGCGGCCCGAGGTCATCGGAAATCAGATAGCTCTGCAATTCCTGCAGCCATGCGTCATAGATCAGTGGTTCGGGCAGATGTTCGCTCATCTCTCCGTTCCAGTTGGCCAGCAGGTCCAGCGCTATCTGGCGCTGGCGCAGCGGCGTGCCGGCAGGTGCGGGGTCGCTGATGAACCAGAGTTCCTTGGCGATCAGCGGCAGCAGTGCCCGCGCCGTGTAGGACACTGTATCGAGCTGCGCCTGAATGAAGCTTTCGCGCGTATGAACTTCGCGCTCGTTCAGCAATTTCTCCAGCCGCTTGATGCGCTGGGTGTCGCCCCAGTTGAAGGACACGTGATTTGGGAAGGGGGCGTTCGTGATCTTGTTGTTCGTGTTGGCGACGATACCGCTGTTGGGATTGACCGAGCCGACATTCGCCGTGAAAGGCTTGAGGCCCTTCCAGCGGTTCTGCGTCAACCAGCCCTGCGACGGAATACGTCCCTGGCTCGTGTGCGCCGGATCGCGGTCCGGGATGCGGCCAAGCATGACCATTGCAATCGTGTCCTTGTCGGCCAGCACGATATTCTGCGCCGGGGCGACGAACTTGGAGGCAGCCCGCCGTGCAGCCTGAACGCTCTGCGCCGACATCAGTTCAATTGCCGCCGTCATGGATGTGTCGCCCGGGGCGAGCGCCGTCCATGCGAGGCTGACGGCGTGGCCCTGCGGCGTAATCTTGTCCAGATCGAAATGCGTTCCGGGGATCACCGGCCCGTTGTCGGTCCAGCGCAGCGTCAGGGTCAGGGTCGGCTTGTCCCTGACGCCGAGCAGCACCTTTTTCTCTCGGAATTTACTGAAGCCGTCCGGCGTCCTGTATTGTGTCCTGTCAGAGGGATCGAGCTGCTCGATATACAGGTCCTGATCATCCAGATAGGACGAGGTCAGCCCCCAGGCCAGAGTCTCTCCGCGCCCAACGAAAACCGCCGGGATGCCGGGCAGGGTGCCGCCAATCACGCCGCCTGCCTGCAGCTCCAGCCGCGCCAGCATGAACGGACCCGGTGCCGTCAGACCCAGATGCGGATCGTTGCCAAGCAAGGGCTCACCGGTCGCCGAGCGCTTGGCCGACACCGCAAAAGCATTCGACGCGCCGGCCAGCCCCGGAGCACCGACCGGCATCAACGGGCTGACTTCCGCCGATGCGGTCCGGACCGGCGGGCTCACGGACGGAAACAGCGAGGAATATTCCGGAAAGGCAAGAAATCCGGCAGTCGGGGAATCGGGCAGGATATCGCGGGTTTTTTCGGCTCCGACGGCCAGAGACACCTGCGCGCGCCTTACCTCGGACCGCAACTGGTCGCTGAGCTTCAGGCCCATCAGTTTAAGGATCGCGATACTGTCGGCGGGCTGCCACGGCGCAATTTCCTGTTCGAACAGAAAGAATTCCGGCGCGCCGCGGCCCAAGGCGTCCGCGTTGACTGTTTTCAGCCAGGCGTTGATGCCGTCCGCATAGGCCTGCAAGGCATCCTGCGTGGCCGGAGACTGATCGTCGACGGCCGCGAGCGCCAGATTGTAAATATCCATTCTGCGAACGAAATCATCGACTTGTACCGTTTTATCTCCAAACAGCTCGGACAGGCGGCCCTGCGCCGTGCGCCGCGACATCATCATCTGCCACAGCCGGTCCTGCGCATGGGCGAAGCCAAGACCGAAGTACACGTCGCGGTCGCTCTGGCCAAGAATATGAGGGACGTTGTGGACATCGCGCACGATCTCCACCGGCCCCGACAGGGCCGTGAAACGATAGGATGCGGAATAATCGGGTATTGAGCGCGACGCGAAATAATACGCCAGAAAAGCACAGAAGACGACAATGCAGGTCAGGGCAACAATCAGGCCCATTAACCAGCGGAATATGGTCGCCATTATACTCTCCTATGTTGACGGGATTTGCATAGCAGTCCATGTGTTGAGTGACAACGACATCAACAGGTAAAAAGGGACCGGCAATGACAAAAACAGCATTCATCGGACTGGGCGTCATGGGATACCCGATGGCAGGGCATCTGCAATCCAAGGGACACGACGTAGCCGTTTACAACCGCACCGCCGCCAAGGCCGAGGCCTGGGTGAAACAATACGGCGGGGCGATGGCCGAAACACCAGCCAAGGTCGCCGAAGGGGCCGATATCGTGTTTTGCTGTGTCGGCAACGACGACGACCTGCGTCACGTCACCACCGGCAAGGATGGCGCGTTCGGCGCGATGAAGAAGGGAGCGGTCTTTGTCGACCACACGACAGCCTCGGCCGAAGTGGCGCGAGAACTGTCGGCGATTGCCAAGGATAAGGGGTTCGGATTTATCGATGCGCCGGTCTCCGGCGGACAGGCAGGCGCGGAAAACGGTGTTCTGACCGTGATGTGCGGTGGCGATCCGGCGGACTATGCCAAGGTCCAAGCCGAAATCATGTGCTACGCCCAAGCCTGCCGCCTGATGGGGCCGTCAGGATCGGGGCAATTGACCAAGATGGTCAACCAGATCTGCATCGCGGGCCTCGTACAAGCACTGTCCGAGGGGCTGGCCTTTGCGCAGGCCGCCGGACTGGACGGCAAGGCGGTGGTCGACGTGATCTCCAAGGGCGCTGCCGGTAGCTGGCAGATGTCGAACCGCGGCTACACGATGCTGGACGACAAATTCGACTTCGGTTTTGCCGTGGACTGGATGCGCAAGGACTTGGGTATCTGTCTGGACGAGGCAAAGAAGAACGGAACTCCTCTGGAAGTGACGAGCGTCGTGGACGGCTATTACAAGGAAATACAGGAGATGGGCGGCGGTCGATGGGATACGTCCAGCCTGATCCGCCGGTTGCATAAAGACGGCTAAGAAACTTTCCCCGCCGATCCGAATCCGCTAGAGAGCCATTACACAAACGAGGAATGCATGATGTCCGTGACTTTCGACCCGTCCCGCCCGCTGAATATCGCTCCGTCGATCCTGTCGGCTGATTTTGCCCGTCTGGGAGAGGAAATCACAGCCGTCGAGGCGCAGGGTGCCGACTGGATCCATGTCGATCCCATGGACGGGCACTTCGTGCCGAACCTGACAATCGGCCCGAACGTGGTGGCTGCTATCCGGCCCTATGTAAAGACGTTCATGGATGTGCATCTGATGATCGCGCCGGCTGATCCATATCTGGAGGCTTTCGCCAAGGCCGGATCGGACCTGCTGACGGTACATGCCGAGGCAGGGCCGCATCTGGACCGGTCGTTGCAGGCAATCCGCGGGTTCGGCTGCAAGGCGGGTGTGGCGATCAATATCACCACGCCGCTGTCGGTGATCGAATACTGTTTGGACAAGATCGACCTGATATTGGTGATGACCATCAATCCGGGGTTTGGCGGCCAGAAATTCACCCATTCCGTCGTGGACAAGATCGCCGCCGCGCGTGAAATGATCGGCGACCGGCCAATCTGGCTGGAAGTGGACGGCGGCATCGACCCGACCACGGCACCGCTGTGCCGTCAGGCCGGGGCTGACGTCATGGTGGCCGGATCGGCGGTATTTAAAGGCGGCACGCCGGAGGATTACGGTAAAAACATGACCGCAATCCGCATCTCCTGCGAGTAACTACCGGATAATACGAGAGTATTTAGATCCTTCGATCGAAGCGCCCGCCAGCAGGCCTTTCTGCCCGAATACCACAGCAAAGACGTCGTCCTTGTAGGTGTTGGTATCGATCGCGGCGGTCTCGCCTTTTTCGATCACCGTGTATTCCAGGTCGGCGCCAAGCGTCCAGCCGTCGCGTTCGCGGAATTTGCCCAAGTGGTTTGTCGACATGAAGAACAGCACAGATGTCATCTGCTGCAACCCGATCTGGAAACCGAACGACGCGGCCGCTACGGAATAGTAGTCGACCGGTGCATTGCCGATAACCAGCGCGCCTTCGCCATAGGCGCCGCCGACCATCAGACCGCCCTTGGTGATACGCGGCATGACCAGCATACCGGCGGCATTCTGAGCGAGGTTTTCGGTGAAGGGCAATTCCGACTGCATTTCCTGCAGTTTAGTGGAAACCGCTTTGTCGATGTTGGCGCGGCTTCGGGCAAAGCTTGGGGTTGCAATTGCGGTAGCGCATGCGCCACCGGCAATCAATACGCTGCGGCGAGTCAAATTATCCATAAGATGCTCCTGTAAATCATACTGCCTATTATTTCGGTCTGATGCCGATTTTTACGGGTATTTTAAGGGAAAATCGTGCGGTTGTCACTCTAATATGGTCGAGGGAGCGAAACTTCGCCGTTTCCGGTTACGTCTAGACGAAAGTTTCTATTTTTTGCGCAACTTCAAGGGCATAGTAGGTTAACACACCGTTACAGCCGGCGCGTTTAAAGCCAAGCAGGCTCTCCATCATGGCGCGGTCGCGGTCGATCCAGCCATTCTGTCCGGCGGCCTCGATCATCGCATATTCGCCCGATACCTGATAGGCGAATGTCGGCACTGCAAATGTGTCCTTCACACGGCGGCACATATCAAGATAGGGCATACCCGGCTTGACCATGACCATGTCGGCGCCTTCCTCCAGATCGCGGGCAACCATGCGCAGGGCCTCGTCACTGTTGGCAGGATCAATCTGGTAAGTCGCCTTGTCGCCGGTCAGCGCGCCGCCGGAACCCACGGCATCGCGGAAGGGTCCATAGAAGGCAGAGGCGAATTTGGACGAATAGGCCATGATCGCTGTGCTTTGAAATTCGTTTTTTTCCAATGCGTTGCGGATAACAGCTATTCTGCCGTCCATCATGTCGGACGGCCCGAGGATGTCTGCTCCTGCCTCGGCTTGCACAATTGCCTGTTTCTCCAGAACCAGAAGGGTTTCGTCGTTCAGGATCACGCCGTCACGGACCAGCCCATCATGCCCGTCTGAATTGTAAGGGTCGAGCGCCACGTCGAGCATGACGCCAATATCGGGCACCGCGGCCTTGATCGCGCGGGTGGCGCGGTTGACGAGATTTTCGGGGTTATATGCCTCTGCCGCATCGGGCGTTTTCACAGAAGGATCGGTGTAGGGAAACAGGGCCACGACAGGAATTCCCGCGTCCGCTGCCTGCATCGCCGCGTCGACCGCCTTGTCGATGGAATAACGGTTCACGCCGGGCATGGATTTGACCGGTTCGGTCACGGCGTCGCCGTCGCGCACGAATATCGGCCAGATCAGATCCCGAACGGATACCTCATTTTCACGGACCAGATCGCGCATCCAGTCGGCCTGACGCAGGCGGCGCGGGCGGCTTATCGGGAAAGGGGCGCTTTTATAGATCATCGGAATACACACTTTGGTGGCTTTGACGTCGCTCTGCCCAAGTTTTCGCTGACAATCAAGAAAAAAGCTATATTTTTTATGGAATTGAATTGTACACTTGGCGAAAAGGTGCCCGTTTTTACCATGGCCAACGATATTTTTGTCAACCTCTTCCAGAACAAAAGTTTTGATGACATCTGGTACTGGCTGGTCCTCGCTGTGTCATGGTCATTGACGACCTACTGGACCATGGGCGTCGGCAATCAGGATGCCCGCGCGGCGCAGGAAAAGGGCGGCAAGTACCTTACCAACTTCGAGACACTGGTAGGCATCTATTGCGAGCGCACTGAAAACGGCATCGTCCGGCACGGACCCTACGTCATACTGGTCGTCAGTTTCCTGCTGGCTTCGCTGGCCACGCTCGGTTTCTGGTTCTGGATCCTGTTTGCCCAAGCGATGTTCGTACTCGTATTTCCGCTTTGCCTGACCACTCTTGTGTCGATCGTTTTTGCGAGGCGTCAGGTTCGCGATCCGGCCCGGGGCAGGGATTTACTCAAACGTTACAAGACGTTGCGGCTGGTAAAGCAAACGATAGGCGTCTTTGCAATTGCCACGACCAGCTTCTGGGGGGCGATTGTAACATACCAGCTGCCGACGATCTGACCGGGGTTCTTGATCCCGCCGCCCGGAAGGGCTAGGTGCAGGCGGATGAACGGACCGGTTATTCACGACAGGGATATAATCGTCGGCGGCGCGCCCGAGGGCTTCGACGCCCGCCTGCTTGCGCGCCATGTCGAAAAACACGCCCAGCCGCTGGTGCATGTCGCCCGCGATGACGCACGGCTGGACCAGACGCGGCGGGCGCTGGCGTTCTTTGCCCCCGATCTGCCCGTTTTCGAATTTCCCGCCTGGGACTGCCTGCCTTACGACCGCATCTCGCCCAACGCGGCCGTCTCGGCGGCGCGTATGGCCACGCTTGCCACGCTGGCCGGCGGGTTCGATAAGCCGTTTGTCCTTCTGACCACCGTCCATGCCGCCATGCAGTATGTTCCGGCAAGGGCAGTTCTGAAGGATGCATCCTTCGTCGCAACTGTCGGGCAGCGGATAGACGAGGCAAAACTGCGCGCCTATTTCGCCAAGATGGGCTTTCAGAAAGCACCATCCGTGACCGAACCCGGCGACTATGCCATTCGCGGCGGGCTGATCGACGTCTATCCGCCGGGCGAGGTTGGGCCGGTGCGGCTGGATTTATTCGGCGACGTGCTCGATGGCGCGCGGCGGTTCGATCCGGAAACCCAGAAGACGGTCGAAAAACTGAAGCGGGTCGAATTCGCGCCCGTGTCCGAAGTGATCCTCGACGAGGCCGCGATCCAGCGGTTCCGGCAGAATTATCGCGTGGAATTCGGGGCGGCCGGATCGGATGATCCGCTGTACGAGAGTGTATCCGCCGGTCGCAAGTATCAGGGCGTCGAGCACTGGACACCGTTCTTTCACGAGACGCTTGAGACCCTGTTCGATTATCTGCCCGGCGTGACCACGTTCTTAGACGAGCGCTACGACCATGTGCTGAGGGCGCGGTGGGAGAGCATTCTGGACCAGTACGACGCCCGCAAGCAGGCATTAGAGCAAAAGTCGCGGCTGGACAGTGTCTACAAGCCGTGTGCTCCCGACAGCCTGTATCTTGACGAAGAGCGATTTGCGCAAGCCTGCAAGGGCAGGGAGCGCCGCCGCCTGTCCGTTCTGCCGCAGGGTCAGGGGCCGGGCGTACTGGACGCCGGGGGGCGGATCGGGCGCAACTTCGCGCCGGAACGCCAGCAGGAACAGATCAGCCTGTTCGGGGCGCTCGCTGACCATATTGCAGATAAACGCAAGAGTTCTCATGTCGTGATCGCGTCTTTTTCAGAGGGCGCGCGAGAGCGGCTGGGCGGGTTGCTGAAGGATCAGGACGTCGAAGGCGCGGCCCTGATACCGAATTTCAGGAAGGCCAATGACGCCAAGGGCGGTCTGTCTCTGGCGGTCTGGGAGTTGGAACACGGGTTTGAATCGCCCGGACTGACGGTCATCTCGGAACAGGATGTTCTGGGCGACCGGCTGATCCGCACGCCGGGCAAGCGCCGCAAGGCCGAGAATTTTCTGACCGAGGCCACCAGCCTGTCGCCGGGCGACCTGGTGGTGCATGTCGATCATGGCATAGGCCGGTTCAAGGGGTTGGAAACCGTGACGGCGGCCGGAGCGCCGCATGATTGCGTGCTGCTGGAATATGCAAATAATGACCGGCTGTACCTGCCGGTCGAAAACATCGAATTGCTCAGCCGGTATGGCCATGAAGAGGGTCTGCTGGACCGGTTGGGCGGCGGCGCATGGCAGGCGAAGAAAGCAAAGCTGAAAGAGCGTATCCGCGAGATCGCCGAAAAGCTGATCCGCATTGCCGCCGAACGTGCGCTTCGCTCTGCCGATGTGCTGGAGCCGCCGCACGACAGCTACGAAAAGTTCTGCGCGAGGTTTCCATATACCGAAACCGACGACCAGTTGAACGCTATTGAGGATGTGCTGACCGACATGGCGTCGGGCCGTCCGATGGACCGGCTGATCTGCGGTGACGTGGGTTTCGGCAAGACCGAGGTGGCGCTGCGCGCGGCCTTTGTCGCGGCGGGCAGCGGCACGCAGGTCGCAGTAATCGCGCCGACGACACTGCTGGCGCGGCAGCACTTCAAATCCTTCGAGGAACGCTTTCGCGGAACTGGTTTTCGCGTGCGGCAGTTGTCGCGGTTCGTTTCGGCCAAGGAGGCGCAGGCGACGCGCGACGGCATGGCGGACGGCTCGGTCGAGATCGTGGTCGGAACCCACGCGCTGCTGGCCAAGGGCGTGAAATTCGCAAAGCTCGGCCTGCTGGTGATCGACGAGGAGCAACGGTTTGGCGTCGGTCACAAGGAGCGGCTGAAGCAACTGCGCTCGGACGTGCATGTTCTGACACTGTCAGCCACGCCGATCCCGCGCACGCTGCAGATGTCGCTGTCGGGCGTGCGGGACCTGTCGCTGATCGGAACGCCGCCTGTGGACAGGCTGTCGATCCGCACCTATGTCAGCGAATTCGATACGGTGACGATCCGCGAGGCGCTGCTGCGCGAACACTATCGCGGCGGGCAGAGTTTTTACGTCGTTCCGCGCGTCTCGGACATTGCCGAGATCGAGGATTTCCTGAAAACGCAGGTGCCCGAAGTGACATATGTCATTGCGCACGGGCAGTTGGCGGCGGGCGATCTGGATAAACGCATGAACGCGTTCTACGACGGAAAGTTCGACGTGCTGCTGGCGACGACCATCGTTGAGAGCGGTCTGGATATTCCGACCGCCAACACCATGATCATCCATCGCGCCGACATGTTCGGGCTGGCTCAACTGTATCAAATACGCGGACGGGTAGGGCGGTCGAAAACCCGCGCCTATGCCTACCTGACGACACAGCGCCGTCAGCGGCTGACGCCAGCGGCGGAAAAACGTCTTCGGGTGCTGGGATCGCTCGACAGTCTGGGTGCGGGTTTCACTCTGGCCAGTCAGGATCTGGATATTCGCGGCGCGGGCAACCTGCTGGGCGAGGAGCAGTCGGGTCAGGTGCGCGAGGTCGGGTTCGAGCTGTATCAGAAGATGCTGGAAGAGGCGATCGCCAAGATGAAATCGGGCGAGATGGAAGGCCTGACCGACGACGACGGGTCTTGGTCGCCGACCATCAACCTTGGCGTGCCTGTCCTGATCCCAGAGGCCTACGTGCCCGATCTGGACGTGCGCCTCGGCCTTTACCGCCGCCTGTCGAACCTTTCGACCAAGGTGGAGCTGGAAGGGTTTGCGGCGGAACTGATCGACCGGTTTGGCAAGCTGCCGGAAGAGGTCAACATGCTGCTGAAGGTCGTGCGGATCAAATCGACCTGCAAACGCGCAGGGATTGCCAAGCTGGACGCCGGACCCAAGGGCGCCGTTATCCAGTTCCACAACGACAAGTATGCCAATCCGGCGGGGCTGGTGGCATTCATGCAGGACCAGCGCGGCACCGCCAAAGTCCGCGACAACAAGATCGTCGTACTCCGGGACTGGTCGCGCAAGGGCGACAAGGTCAAAGGGGCCTATATCATCGTGCGCGAACTGGCTGCACTGGCGAAGCCGAAGGCGGTTTAGGTCTCGGGCTGTTGGGCGGACTGCTGCGTCTTGGCGGTAATATCGGCGATCACATTTTCCCAGAATTCCGTCGGCTGAGCGCCGCTGACGGCATATTCGTTGGCCAAGATGAAACATGGCACGCCCTGAACGCCGCGCATCCGCGCATGGGCGTCGCGGTCACGCAGGTCTTGCAGGTCGGCGTCGGTTTCCAGCAGCCTGCCTATCGCGTCGCCATCCATGCCGACGGCGCCGGCGATGCGTTTCAGGACAGAGTGCTCGGAGATATCGCGGCCTTCTTTGAAATACGCTTTGAACAGACGGTCAACGACGGCGTTCTGCTTGCCCTCGATGCCGGCCCAGTGGATCAGTCGGTGCGCGTCGATGGAGTTCGGAGTGCGCTTGATGCCTGCGAAGTCTATGCCAAGGCCGGTGTCCTCCGCTGCTTGTACGATCGGGGCATAGGCCTGAACCGCGCCCTGCTTTCCGCCGAATTTCAGCTCCAGGTACTCGCGCCGGTCCATGCCTTGCCGCGGCATGTCGGGATTAAGCTGGAACGGGTGCCATTCGATCAGGAACTCATGTTCCGGGTGCGCCTCCAGCGCTCGGTCGAGGCGGGTTTTGCCGATGTAGCACCAAGGGCATACGGGATCGGATATGATGTCGAGTTTTATCATGGCGCGAATGTAGTGCTTCATGTGCCGGTTGCAACCGCAATCCTGAATGCGCTAAATGCTGCCAGCAAGGAGCAGCGATGAAACCCGAGAGCGAACCAAGCCTTATCCAGATCGCCCGATCCGATGCGGATATTGCCGCCTCTGTAGAGCCTTTGAACCTCGGTCAGCGGGTCAGGGCCTTGCGCAAGGCCAGGAAGTGGACTCTGGAGCAGGCCGCGAAAAAGGCGGGACTGGCGCGCTCCACCCTGTCCAAGATCGAGAACGAGCAGATGTCGCCGACCTTCGACGCAGTCAAGAAGCTGGCCGAGGGGCTGGATATCTCCGTGCCGCAGTTGTTCACGCCGCCCAAGAGCGAGGTCAAGCTGGCGCGCATGGCGGTGACCAAAAGCGGCGAGGGCCAGCAACACTCGACCGTGACCTACGAGCACGAAATCCTCGCCTCGTCGATCAAATCCAAGCACATGCTGCCGTATCGCGCCCGCGTCCGCGCCCGCAGGATAGAGGAATTCGACGGATGGGTCCGTCATGGCGGCGAGGAGTTCCTGTACGTTTTGTCCGGCATCATACAGCTCTACACGGAATTCTACGAACCCGTCGAAATGCGCCGGGGCGACAGCGCCTATTACGACGCCACGATGGGTCACAACGTGATTTCGACCTCTCAGGAGGATGCGTTCATTCTGTGGGTAACGTCTCTGGCGCACTGAGTTGCGTACCGTCGCCGATGCGGGAGCTGACCGTCCAATAAACTTCTCAGGAAAAAAAACGCCCTCACAAGGAGGGCGTCAAGTATTGAGGCAGGTTTCATACAGGCAAGAAACCTATCGAGCAGTAATTCTTTTATAAGGTTTTAAGCCATTCAGGCCAAGTAAAATTTTGTAGTTTCAGAATGTTCCTTTAGAGTTCAGGGTTCAAACTCCGATTCAAAAACAAGAATGTTGCGTAGATGACACGAAGACCACAGGCACAAAATCCACTCAAAACGGCCGCGTTCATATTAGGGCTGGTCATTGCAAATCCGGCCCTGTCGGAGCCGCACCACGGCATCGCGATGTATGGCGATCCGGCGCTGCCCGAAGGCTATGCATCGCTGCCCTATGTGAACCCCGATGCGCCGCAGGGCGGCAGCATAACCTTTGCCGAAACCGGCGGCTTCGATTCGATGAATCCCTATATTCTAAAGGGCCGCGCGCCCTGGGGTGTGCAGGTGCACACGGTCGAGACGCTGATGGGCCGGAGCTGGGACGAACCCTTCACGCTCTACGGCCTTCTGGCCGAGTCGATCGAGGTCGGACCGGATCGCGACTGGGTCGAATTTACCCTCCGGAAAGAGGCAGCGTTTTCAGACGGTTCGCCGGTCACCGTGGAGGATGTCATCTGGTCTTTCGAGACCCTGGGAACCCTCGGCCACCCGCGCTATCTGAACGCTTGGCAAAAAATAGCCGCAAGCGAAAAAACCGGCGAGCGATCGGTTAAATTCACCTTCAACACCGTCGATTTCGAGCTGCCACTGATTCTCGGACTCCGACCGATTCTCCGCAAAGCGGATTGGGACGTGAGGCGATTCGACGAAAGCTCGCTTGATGTGGTTACGGGCAGCGGGCCGTATGTCGTTTCCGACTTCGAGCCGAACCGTTATGTGATTTTCAAGAAAAATCCGAACTACTGGGGCAGGGACCTGCCTCTGAACCGTGGCCAGAACAATATCGGCCAGATCAAATACGAGTATTTCACTGACTCGGATGTGATTTTCGAGGCGTTCAAGACCGGCGCGATTTCGACGCACCGTGAATGGAATGCGGGCCGGTGGGAGGACAGTTATAATTTCCCGGCCATAAAGGAAGGCAAGATCGTGAAGTCGGAAATCCCGCATCAGCGGCCCACCGGCATCGAGGGATTCGTTTTCAACACGCGCCGCGACCTGTTCAAGGACTGGCGGGTGCGGCAAGCCCTGATTTACGCATTCAACAATGAATTCATCAACAAGACCATCAACGGAACCCTGCAACCCAAAATCACCTCGTATTTCTCGAACTCGGTTCTGGGAATGAGCACAGGTCCGGCGGAGGGCCGCGTGGCGGAGCTGCTGGAGCCGTTCAAAGACCAGTTGTTGCCCGGGGCGCTGGAAGGCTATTCGTTTCCTGAATCGGACGGCGCGGAGCGCAACCGCCCGAACCTGCGCCGTGCCAAGAAAATGCTGGCCGAGGCGGGCTGGACCGTCACCAACGGCGGGCTGACGAACGCGGCCGGAGAGCCGTTCAGTTTCGATATCCTGCTGAGCGCCGGTTCGACCGAGAACGAGGCCATCGCCAATATTTATGTCGACGCCCTGTCTCGGCTGGGCATCCAGACCTCGATCACGGTGGTGGACAGCGCCCAATACAAGGAGCGGTCCAGCGTCTATGACTTCGACATGACCTATTACCGGCGCGGCGTGTCGCTGTCGCCGGGCAACGAGCAGATGCTCTACTGGGGGTCGGCAGGCGTGGAAGAGCCGGGGTCGCGTAACTACATGGGTATGAACAGCCCGGCGGCGGAGGCCATGATACAGGCCATGCTGAGCGCCGAAAGCCAGGAGGATTTTCGGGCCTCGGTCAAAGCGCTCGACCGCATCCTGACCTCGGGGCGGTACGTCATTCCGTTCTGGCATTCGGCGGTGTCCCGGCTGGCCCACAAGGCGGAGCTGCACTATCCAAAAACAATTCCGATGTACGGAGACTGGCTGGGTTTTCTTCCGGATGTCTGGTGGGTGGAAGAGCCGAAGTAGCGAACCGCCTCAGACAGCGAAACGCAGCAGCGAGACTGCCAGCGCGGCCATTACCAGTGCGATGGCCGTGTCGAGGATGCGCCACGCGCGGACTGAACGCATGACGGGGGCCAGAAACCTGCCGCCATATCCAAGGGCAAAGAAAAAGGTGAATGAAGCGACGCTGGCCGAAACGCTGAAGACGGCGCGCAGGGCGGTCGTTTCGTATTGCGTCGAAATTGCTCCGAGTAGCCCCATAGTGTCCAGATACACATGTGGGTTCAGCCAGGTAAGTGCCGCTGCGATCAGCAGCGTCTTGCGCAGACCGCGCGAATTGCCGTCCACCTCGGTCAGGTAGTGGCCCCTGAATGCCTCGCGCAGCCGGATAAGGGCGTAAACCGCCAGAAAGCACGCTCCGGCGATGGCCAATGCCTTTGGCAGCGCCGGAAAAAACGTAACCACCGCACCGAACCCCAGGACGCCGGCTACGATAAGAACCGTGTCTGACAGGGCGCAAAACAGGCAAACCGCAAAGATGTGGTTGCGCGTCAGGGACTGGCGCAGAACAAAGGCGTTCTGAGCGCCGATCGCAAGTATCAGCGAAAGGGCGGACAGGTATCCGGTTACTGTAGCAGCTATCATTCAGCCGCGGTTTTTGGTTTGACTGCTGTCTTGGATTTGGCGCCCGCCGTTGCCCTGACCCGCGCGGCCTTTGCGGCGCCCCGGGCTTTTTCCTCTTTCGTCGGGGGTATGACCAGACCGGCGGAAATGATCAGCTTCGCGGCTTCTTCGACATCCATATCAAGAAGGATGACATCGGCTTTCGGCACGAACAACAGGAAGCCCGACGTCGGGTTGGGTGTCGTCGGAAGGAAAACGCTTAGCAATTCACCCGCGCCGGACCGCTGCAAAACCTCGCCGCGCGCCTCTGTCGAGACAAAGGCGATGGCCCAGATGCCCTTGCGGGGATATTCGACCAGACATGCCTTTTCGAAGGATTTGCTGGACTGGCTGAACACCGTTTCGACGATCTGTTTCAGACCGTTATAGATCGACCGTACGATCGGCATGCGGTCCACAATGCTTTCGGCCATGCGCACCAGCGACCGGCCGAACAGGCCCTTGGTCAGCGCGCCGACAAATGTCGTGAAGATCAGGAAGACGATCAGCCCCATGCCACGGATATCGACATAGCTCGCGGGGTTGTATTTCGCCGGAAGGAACGGCAGGACGCGGGCGTCGACGAAGCCGACGAAGCTCCAGACCAGATAGATTGTCAGGGCGACCGGGAGGACCACCGCCAGACCGGTCAGAAAATTCGTGCGAATTGAGCCGAAAAGCCCGTGCTTTTTGCGCGGCTTCGCAGATTTTGAAGGTTTCGTACGCTCTGCCATATCTATTTTCCTAAAATAACTCTTTATAATTAGGTCACCGATGCCGCTCTGACAATGGCCCCCAGCAGGTCTTAACCCAGAGCCAGCGCGATTTCCGCCGCCAGTTTCGCATTGTTTTCCACCAGAGCGACATTCGCGGTGAGCGATTTGCCCCCGGTAAGGTGATAGATCCGGTCCAGCAGATAGGGCGTGACCCGTTTCGCCGAAATCCCTTCGGCATTCGCCTCGGACACCGCCTGAGCGATGATCGGCTCGAGATAGTCCCGGCTCAATTCGGCGCTTGCAGGGATCGGGTTGGCGACCAGTTGGCCGCCCGACAGGCCGAGAATTTGCCGCGCGCGAAACGCCTTGGCGATGTCATCGGCCCGATCCATCCGCAATGGCGCGGGCAGGCCGGAGGACCGCGACCAGAAAGCGGGAAACTCGTCAGAGCCGTAAACGATGACGGGCACGCCGTTGGTTTCCAGCACCTCCAGCGTTTTCGGAATGTCGAGAATGGCCTTGGCGCCCGCGGCGACCACCGTCACCGGCGTGCGCGACAATTCGTTCAGGTCGGCCGAGATATCGAAGCTGCGTTCAGCGCCCTTATGGACGCCACCGATGCCGCCGGTCGCAAAGACATGTATTCCTGCGAGCGCCGCGCAGATCATCGTTGCTGCCACTGTCGTCGAGCCGGTTTCGCCCGAAGCCAGGCAAACCGCCAGATCGGCCCGCGACAGCTTGCGTGCCTTTTTGGTCTGCGCCAGCGCCGACAGCTCGTCGGCGTCAAGCCCGATATGAATACGCCCGCGCATCACGGCAATCGTGGCTGGAACCGCGCCCGACTTGCGAATGACATCCTCGACGCGCTTGGCGGTGTTCAGGTTGTCGGGGTAGGGCATGCCGTGCGTAATTATCGTGCTCTCCAGCGCGACGACCGGCTGGCCATTCGTGCGCGCCTCCAGCACTTCGGACGAGAAATTCAGGGGAAGGGTCATAGCCCGGTCTCCGATGATATATAGGTTGCGGCTGCTTCGAGGGCGCGGCGCAGGGCGGATTTTCCGTGGTGGCCCCGTAGTTCCGCGGAGATATGGGCGGACAGGAAAACGTCCCCCGCGCCCGTGTAGCGCCTGACGATCACACGCGGCGGTGACATCGATATGGTGCGGCCGCCAAGCGTGGCGCTGGCCGGATCGCCGCTGTCCGTCACAACGGCCTGTTTCACGCCGGTCGCGGCCAGCGCGCTTGCGGCCTCGGCAGAACTGCGGAATTTTGTGTCGAGAATATACTCCGCTTCGCCGCGATTGACATAGAGCGTGGTATTCGGATGGCCCAGAAACGGACGGAGCCTGCGCGATTTGCCGGGCGAGGCGGGGGCCAGCCGGATGTCGGCATTCTGCAGAACCGGCGACCGGGCCATGTCGGCAAGCTGTTCGGCGGTAAAGTTGCCGTCTAGGATAACCATGCCGCTCCAGGGAGCCTCTGCGTTGCCAAGCCTGCCGTCGTGCAGGGGCGCCAGCAGCTTTTCCGCACCCTGTTCGAGGCTGTGAGCGTCAGCCACCGCCGCGATCATCCCGGTCTCATCCTCGATGGCGATATAGCGGTCGGTAGACAGGTCTGGTGCGCGATATACGTGATCCGTACGGATACCGCGTTGCGCGGCCTCGACGATCAGCGTGTCCCCGTCGCGGTCCTGTCCCAGACAAGTCAGCAGCGTCACCGGCAGGTCGAACCGCCGCAGCGCCATTGCGATGTTCATAGCGACGCCACCGGGAACAATGGAAACCCGTCCGGGTTCGTCACTGCCGCGATCCAGCGGATGTGGCGTCTTGCCGACGATATCCCACATTACGGAACCGGCGCAGACGATAGGCAATGTATCCGACAATTACACCAACCTTTTCCTGAAAGCCCTAATCCATGCAGGTGATAACAAGAGCTTGATACATGTGCGGAGCAATATCCACTGATTGCCGAAAACCGCCAAGTCTTTCAAGGTCTTTCACAGAACTATGCCGTTCCTGACCCGATAAGAGGCCCGCATCGAATTGGCTGCGGCCCGCCGTCCGAAAAGCTGCGGAGGCAAAATCCCACAGCTATTCGCCGGTTTTTATGATAAACTACGTTGGTTCCGACCTTTCAGCGTTGTATGGTGAAATCGGAAAAGCGGATACACCGGATCGGCGGAATACGGGCCAAAGTGTCCTGTACAGACCCTTCGTAACCCGACAAGGCAGACGATCCGAACGAGGGCACACCGAGGGAGTTGGCCTTGGGTGTCCGAGTGGCATTGCGGAAAAGGAGGAATTCATGAAAACCGAGATCCGGCCGGCGGAACCGGAAGACGCGGCCGACCTCGCGAGACTTATTAATCTGGCGAGCGAAGGCATGTCGCTGTACCTCTGGCAGCAATCGGCGCCGGAGGGGCAGGACCCATGGGATTACGGGCGTGAACGGGCATGCAACCCGCAAGTCGGCTTTAACTGGCGCAACAGCACAGTGGCGACGCTGGACGGAGCGGTCGCCGGAAGCGTCGTCTTTTACCCTCTGCCCGCAGAACCGGAACCGATCGGCGCGGATGTGCCCGCGATGTTCATTCCTATTATTGAGCTGGAAAATCTCGCGCCGGGTACGGTCTATATCAACGTGCTGGCGGTTTATCCGGAATATCGGGGACGCGGTGTCGGGCGGGCCTTGATGGAGCATGTCGAGTCCGAGGCCTATGGCCGTGACCTGAGCCTGGTTGTCGAAAATGCAAACGACGTGGCGCGATCGCTCTATCACAGCCTTGGGTTCGTGACCGAGGCATCGCGCCCGATCGTTGACGGAGGCTGGGGGCCGTCGGGGGATGCGTACTGCCTGATGGTGCGCCGCACCCCGCAGTAGGATCACAATAGGGCTTGTCATCGGTTTGCGGCTGTCCTATACGGCGCGAACAAATCCACAGGCGGGACTGCGGGTCTTGGGGGAGAAATCCCCAATACTCCACCGGTTGGGCAAAAGCCCTTCTCCCGCTGAGGCGAAACCGGAAAAGGAAAAGAACAATGGCTCTACCAGAGTTTTCATTGCGCCAACTGCTCGAAGCAGGCGTACATTTTGGCCACCAGACACACCGTTGGAACC
>JBFFQS010000004.1:0-29371 GCA_041573315.1 Amylibacter sp.
GCCGGTCAGACAGCGACCATGTTCATCGGTATTGCGTTCGCGGAAGCGCTGGGGATCTTCTCGTTCCTCGTCGCCCTTCTGCTTATGTACGCGCAATAAGTTAGCGGACCTGCTATTGACGGGCAGTCCGGTTCGGGCTGCCCCTGGGTTCAAAGGGCGGATAGCCCTATTTGCTAACGGAGGTTGCAATGGCAACTGAAACAACAGGCGCTGTGACCGAACATGCCCAAGGCATGCCACAGCTCGATTTCTCGACTTTTCCGAACCAGATCTTCTGGTTGGTGGTGACGATTGTCGTGATCTATCTGATCCTGCAGCGCGTCGCGCTTCCTCGGATTGCCAGCGTTCTGGCGGACCGGAGCGCTTCGATCCAGCGCGATCTGGACAAGGCCGAGGACTATAAGCGTAGCGCTGAAGAGGCCGAAGAGGCTTATAACAAAGCGCTGGCCGATGCTCGTTCCGAGGCGCAGGACATCGTGAATGCTGCACGTGTCGAGATTCAGAAGGATCTGGATGTGGCGATCGCAAAGGCTGACGCGGAAATTGCGGCGAAATCCGCGGAATCCGAAAAGGCCATCGCCGAAATTCGCAAGACCGCGATGAAATCAGTCAAGGCTGTCGCAAGCGAGGCAGCGGTCGATATCGTCGAAGCGATCATGCCGAGTGCAAGCGATGCGAAGGCGATCAAGTCGGCGGTCGCTGACAGGGTAAAGGAATAGAGCCATGAAAACACTTAACAGCCTGTTCCTTCTGACGCTGACCACTGTCCCGGCTTTTGCCGCAAGCGGTCCGTTTTTCAGCCTGAACAACACCAACTTCGTAGTTCTAATCGCATTTCTTCTGTTCGTGGCACTGCTCGTCTATCTGAAAGTTCCGGGCAAGATCACCGGCTTGCTCGACGGGCGCGCCGAGGGTATCCAGTCCGAACTGGACGAGGCCCGCGCGCTGCGAGAGGAAGCCCAGAGCATTCTGGCGACTTACGAGCGCAAGCAGAAGGAAGTCCAGGAACTTGCCGACAAGATCGTTACCAGCGCCAAGCACGAGGCGGAAATCGCCGCGGAGCAGGCCAAGGAAGACCTGAAGGTATCGATCGAGCGCCGCCTGGTGGGTGCCGAGGAACAGATAGCTTCTGCGCAGGCAGCAGCCGTCAAAGAGGTTCGCGACACGGCCGTTTCGGTGGCGATCGCCGCGGCACGCGAGGTGATCGCTGGCAAGATGACGTCAGAAGACGCAGCGGGTCTGATCGACTCCGCAATCAAGGACGTCAGCGAAAAACTGCACTGACAGTCTGCGACTATCGCTTTGAAAATCTGAAGGACCCCGTCGCGAAAGCTGCGGGGTTTTTTACTTCCGGCGGAGCAGCGGGGCGCAGGCAACCGGACTCGAAGCCGGTCTGTTTTGCTAGCGGTCGAGTTCCTGTTCATACCGCAGCTTGGCGACGCCCTCGTTCTCTTCGGCTTTTTTTTCCTCGTGCATGCAAATTTCGACATAGTCGAGGTGCTGTTGCACCGCGCGTCGCGCCAGCAACGGATCACGGTTGAGGATTGCGTCGTGAATGGCGCGGTGCTGGTCCAGCAACGCGACCCGCGTCGTGCGCACTTTGAACATCACCTTTCGGTTGTAGAATACGCCCGCGCGCAGCATCTCAAACATCGATCGCATCATGTGCAGCATGAAGACATTGTGCGAAGCCTCGACGATGGCCATGTGAAACTCCGCGTCCAGTGCGGCCTCTTCCGCGGGGTTGCGCTTGGAATGCGCCGCCTCCATCTTTTCGAATACTTTGGAGATGACTTTCAGGTCTGTGTCCGAGGACATGCGGGCCGCACGCTCGGCGGCCAGGCCCTCCAGGTCGCGGCGGAAGGCGATATAGTCGAACAAAGCCTCCTGATGCGAAGAGAACAGGGCGATCAAAGGCTCCGAGAAGGCGCTGCCGAGGACATCGGCAACATAGACCCCCGACCCGGCCCGCGTCTTCAGCAGGCCACGGGATTCGAGGTCAGCGACCGCTTCCCGCAAGCTGGGCCGCGATACGCCCAGTCGCTCCGCCAAATCTCTTTCCGAGGGTAGTCTTTCACCCGGGCGCAAAATCCCGCGCAAAATCAGTTGTTCGATCTGTTTCACTACGCTGTCAGAGATACGCTCTGGGTTTATTTTCTGAAATGGCATTCGGTTTCCGTTGTATACTGGTAAAATCATATTACCAAAATCCAGCGGACACAAGATAAACTGAAGGCCGCCCCAGGGACGGCCTTCGTAAGTTTGCTGCGCTGGAAAGGATTATCCGTTCGGAATAATCACGATTTCCACACGGCGGTTCTGCGAACGACCCTCGGCGCTCAAGTTCGTCGCGATCGGATCCCGCTCTCCCCTGCCATAGGCCCGTATACGGTTGGAACTGACACCCGAGCGGATAAGAATGCCGCTGACCGCGGCGGCGCGGCGGGCGGACAGATCCTGATTGTAGCTCTCGGAGCCAACATTGTCTGTATGCCCGATGACATCGACCGTCGTGTTTGGATAGTCATTCAGGTTATTGGCAAGCTTGGTCAGCGTCGTTTGAATCGAGGGCCGGACATATGTGCTGTCGGTTTCGAATGTGATGGATTCCGGCAAGGTAACGATCAACTCGCTGCCGGTGTTTACGATCATGGCCCCGCTGCTGCCGATGGACCCGCGCAACGCGCGTTCCTGCGCATCCAGCTGGTTCCCGATGGCGCCACCAAGCAGGCCGCCGATAACGGCACCCTTGACGATATCGTCCTTACGGTCGCCCTTGCCCAGGGCAATCCCGGCGACAGCCCCGACCGCGGCGCCCGTCAGGGCCCCCTGGCGGGTTTTTTCGCCCGGCTCAACGCAGGCGGTTAGTGCGAAAGCTGCTGTCATCACAGCCAGCGGAAGTTTTACTGTAAGCATTGGTCTGCCTCTAGTTAGGTTATTTCAACAACATGTGGCTATTAAATCATAACGTTCAAGACGGAAAATTATCATAGATCAGTGTAAGCAAGATAACGCCGGATTTCAGCCCGGGATTTCACGAATTGTTTCGATACCGGCATCGGATCTGGCGCTTTCCCATGCCAGAAGCGCCCGTTTCACCGGCAGACCCCAGTGATACCCGCCCAATCCGCCGGATTTTCGCAGGGCGCGGTGACAGGGGATCAGCCAGCTGATCGGATTGCGTCCGACCGCCGTTCCGACCGCACGCACGGCCTTGGGGTTGCCGATGTGGTGTGCGATATCGCTGTAGGTGGTCACATGGCCGGCAGGCACGGCCAGAAGAGCCTCCCAGACCTTGATCTGGAACGGCGCGCCGATCAGGTGCAGGTGAGTCGGATCTGTTTCCGACAGCAGGTTAGCCGCGTGGCGTTCAATGGCCCGGTCATCGGCGACGATATGCGCCTCGGGCCAGCGGGAACGCATGTCTTCCAGCGCCGCGGCCTCGCCGGTGTTTGCTGCGAAAGCCAGTCCGCAGATGCCGCGGTCGGTGGCCATGACCAACATCGGCCCGAATGGCGATGCGCGCCAACCGTAGAAAATCGTCAGACCGGCCCCCTTTGCGGCATAGTCGCCGGGGCTCATCGCCTCCCATGTCAGGAACAGGTCGTGCAGGCGTGACGGCGAAGACAGGCCGGTTTCCAGTGTCGTATCAAAGACGGTATGCCGCCGTTGCAGCAGGTCCTTGGCATGTTCAAGCGTCAGATATTGTTGATAGCGTTTCGGACTGACCCCGACCCATTGCGAGAACACGCGCTGGAAATGGGTCGGCGACATGCCGACGGCGGCCGCCACCTGTTCCAGCTTGGGCTGTTCCGTCCTGGTGTCGCCGATAAAGTCAATCGCGCGGGCGATGACCTGATAGTGATAACTGCTCTGTTCCATGTCCAAATCATGGCGCAACCGCACCCCTGCCGCCACCCGTTTCTTGCGAAAATGACAGGGTCGCGCGCAGCGGGCTTGGCAAGGCCGGACGCCTGTGCCAAATACGGGCGCATGGCCAAGCAACTCGACTATCACGCGATGCATGCGATCTTCAGCCGGTTCCGCGACAGCGATCCCGAGCCGAAGGGGGAGTTGAACCATATCAACGCCTACACCCTGCTGGTGGCGGTCGCACTTTCGGCGCAGGCGACCGATGTCGGCGTGAACAAAGCGACGGAGAAGCTTTTCAAGATCACCGACACGCCGCAAAAGATGCTGGATTTGGGGCTGGACGGTTTGACGGAGCACATAAAGACAATCGGGCTGTTCCGGCAGAAGGCCAAGAATGTCATGAAACTCAGCCAGATTCTGGTCGATGATTATGACGGCGAAGTGCCGTCTTCACGCGCCGCCCTGCAGAGCTTGCCCGGCGTTGGACGCAAGACCGCCAATGTCGTGCTGAACATCTGGTTCAAATATCCGGCACAGGCGGTGGACACGCATATCTTCCGCTTCGGCAACCGCACCGGTGCCGCGGTCGGCAAGGATGTCCTGCAGGTCGAGCGCGCGATCGAGGATCACGTGCCGGTAGAGTTCCAGCAGCACGCGCACCACTGGATGATCCTGCACGGCCGCTATGTCTGTAAAGCGCGCAAACCGGTTTGCGCGAATTGCATTATCGAGGACCTGTGCCCCTACGAGGAGAAGACGGTATGAGCAAATCCTTTCAAGTCGTCGGCGTCGGGAACGCCCTGGTGGACGTGCTGTCGCATTGCGCGGACGACTTCCTGGCCGACAACGGTGTCGAAAAAGGCATCATGCAGTTGATCGACACAGGCCGCGCATCGGAGCTTTACGGCAAGATGGGGCCGGCAACCGAGGTGTCCGGCGGTTCGGCGGCCAACACGATCGCCGGGATCGCGGCGCTGGGCGGGCGTACTGCCTATGTCGGCAAGGTCCGCGACGACCAGCTTGGCGATATCTTTGCCCACGACCTGAGGGCGCAGGGCGCACATTACGATACGCCTCGCGCGAACGGCGACTCCGGACACGAGACGGGACGCTGCATGGTGCTGGTCACGCCCGACAGCGAGCGCTCGATGAGCACCTATCTGGGCGTGTCCGAACATCTGGGGCCGGAAGACATCAACGACGCTTTGATGGCCGATACCGAATGGCTGTATCTGGAGGGCTATCGTTTCGACGGGCCGGACAGCCACGCGGCCTTTGACAAGGCGATCAGGGCCTGCAAGTCGGCGGGCGGCAAGGTGTCGATCACCCTGTCGGACCCCTTTTGCGTGCACCGGCACCGCGATGCATTCCGCGACATGATCCGCGATCACGTCGATCTGCTGTTCTGCAACGAGCATGAGATGGCGGCAATGTACGAGACGGACTCTCTGGAACCGGCTCTAGCGCGGGCAGCTTCCGAAGTCGAAATGGTGGTCTGTACGGTTGGCGCAAAAGGTGCGTTTGTCCTGACAGGCGGAGAGCGCTATCATGCGCCCGCGGCGGCGGCCGGCGTTGTCGATCTGACGGGTGCCGGGGATTTGTTTGCCTCGGGCTTTCTGCACGGGTTGGTCACCGGGCGGGACCCGCTGACCAGCGCCCGCATGGGCTGTGTCGCTGCGGGGGAAGTGATCGGCCATATCGGGGCGCGGCCGAACGCCGACCT
This sequence comes from Amylibacter sp., assembly GCA_041573315.1. GTDB lineage: Bacteria > Pseudomonadota > Alphaproteobacteria > Rhodobacterales > Rhodobacteraceae > Amylibacter. Next base: position 5,597 of record JBFFQS010000004.1, read on the forward strand.
GAAGGCGCTGTTTGCCGAACACGGATTGAACTGAGGCCGCGGCCAAGCAAGGGATTGAAAAATGGCTTACACTTACGACACCGACAACATATTTGCGAAAATCCTGCGTGGCGAAATTCCGAACGACACAGTGCTGGAGACCGATCACGCACTCGCCTTTCGCGATATTGCGCCTCAGGCACCGGTGCATGTGCTGGTGGTCTGCAAGGGGCCTTATGTGAATTTCGATCATTTCATGGCAGGGGCGTCAGACGCCGAGATCGTCGATTTCAACCGCGCCGTTGCGCAGGTTATCGACCGTTTGGGCCTGAGCCCCAGCGAGGATCATGACGGCACCGGATACCGGATCATCAGCAATTCGGGCGCACATGGCATGCAGGATGTACCGCATCTGCATGTTCACATTCTGGGCGGTCGCAGACTTGGCCGACTGGTCGAACGCGCCGACTAAGGTTCGCCCGCCCGCGTCGAGGTGAGTTGCAGGAAGACTTCTTCAAGACTGGGCTCTTCTGTTTCGAGGTTCCTGATCCTGACCCCGGCCGCCTCGACCATATCCAGAATATCCTGCGCGCTGTGGTCCGACTGCAGGTAGCCGAAAGCCAGCGATCCGTCCGGCCTGCGGTCCACGGTCACGCCTTGCGGGCGCGGCAGATCGCCGGTCACCGGCTGGGTCGGATGGATCACCAGCGTCTTGGCGCCGGTTCCGGTGATCAGCTTGTCGGTGTCATCCTCGGCGACGATCCGTCCCTGATCGATGATCGCGATCCGGTCGCACATTTGTTCCGCCTCTTCCAGATAATGCGTGGTCAGGATGATTGTCTTGCCCTGATCGTTCAACTCTCGAATATAGGCCCAGAGCATCTGGCGCAGTTCGATATCAACGCCGGCGGTGGGCTCGTCCAGCACCAGAACCGGCGCGTCATGCACCAGCGCCTTTCCCAGCAGCAAGCGCCGTCGCATGCCGCCGGACAGGGTGCGGGAAAAAGCATCGGCCTTGTCCCCCAGCCCGATCGCCTGAAGGATTTCATCCGTGCGCCGAAGGCGGCGCGGCACGCCATACAGGCCTGCCTGCGCGTTCAGCGACTGTCGTGGCGTGAAGAACGCGTCGAGGTTCAGTTCCTGCGGCACTACGCCGATCGACAGCCGCGACTGTCGAGGCGCCTCGTCCTGATCGAAGCCCCATATTTTTACCGAGCCAGAGGTCTTGTTGACCAGACCGGCCATGATATTGATCAGCGTCGACTTGCCCGCGCCGTTCGGCCCAAGCAGGCCGAAGATCGAGCCTTTGGGAATGTCCAGATCTACGGATTTCAGCGCTTCCTTCGGTCCGGACTTGGCCGAACCGGCATAGGTCTTGCGCAAAGCGCGTATTTCGATGGCGTTTTCGGTCATCCGGCGTCCTTCGGGTGCGGCTTGATCACTCGCGGGCACAGCTTGTTATTGCAGGTCTGTCTACATGGGGCTAAAACCTAGGCCAGTCAACGTGTTTCAAAAGGAGCATTCGCCATGGCAACAGAAGCACCCGAGGTGGTCGAAGTCACAGAATACCGCGTCGCCTGCGACGGCAAGGGCGAGCACCCCCGCGTCTGGCTGCAGATCCCGCAGGAACACGGCTGGGTCGAGTGCCCCTATTGCGATTGCAAATACGTGATCAAGGAAGGCGCCGGTTCGGGTCACTGAGCTGGCGGGCGTTTTTCCACGGACTGGAAAACTCTGAAATTTTCGCGAATAGCTATCGCCTTGACCGTGCGCGTCCTCTAGTTTGTGGCAAACACAAGACCGCAGGACCAGACTATGACAGACAGCAAATTCGGCAAGGGCCACCATCTGGAACTGATCGACGGGTCGGCGTATATATTCCGAGCTTATCACGCCCTGCCGCCCCTGACGCGAAAGTCCGATGGCCTGCCCGTGGGGGCTATCAGCGGATTCTGCAACATGGTCTTCAAGATGGTCGAGGACCAGAAGGGCGCCGACGCGCCGACCCATGTGGCGGTGATCTTCGATCACAAGGGCAAGACCTTCCGCAGTGAAATCTATCCCGAGTACAAGGCGCAACGACCGCCTCCGCCGGATGATCTGGTGCCCCAGTTCGACCTGATCCGCGACGCGACGCGGGCCTTTAACCTGCCCTGCATCGAGATTGAGGGCTATGAGGCCGACGACATAATCGCCACGCTGGCCGAGCAGGCGCGCGATGCCGGCGGGCGGGTGACGATCATCTCTTCCGACAAGGATCTGATGCAACTGGTCGGCGGCGGCGTTGAAATGGTCGATCCGATGAAGAACCGGCGCATTGGCCCCGAAGAGGTCGAGGAAAAGTTCGGCGTCGGACCGGACAAGGTGATCGACGTGCAATCCCTGTCCGGCGACAGCGTAGACAACATTCCCGGCGCGCCCGGCATTGGTATCAAGACCGCCGCTCTGCTGATCAACGAATATGGCGATCTGGACAACCTGCTGGCCCATGCCGACGATATCAAACAGCCGAAACGGCGCGAGACGCTGATCAACTTTGCCGACCAGATCAGGACCAGCCGCGAACTGGTGACGTTGAAAACCGATATGGATCTGGATTTCTCGCTGGAATCGCTGGAATTCCACGAACCGGTTCCCGAAATCCTGCTGCAATTCCTTGCCGATATGGAGTTCCGGACCCTGACGGGCCGGATCGCGGCGAAACTGGGCGTCGACGCGCCTGCAATTCCCGAACGCGAACCCTCCGAAGACGCGCCCTTTGCCGACAGTGGACAGATTGCCGCCGCAGTTGCGCCCTTCGACGCGGACAAGTACGAAACCGTTCGCGATGCCAAGGCGCTGCAGGTCTGGGTCGACCGCATCCGTGCGCGGGGTTGGGTCGCGGTCGATACCGAAACCACCGCACTGGACGAGATGGTGGCCGAACTGGTCGGCATCAGCCTGTGCGTCGAGGCGGGCGAGGCCTGCTATATCCCGCTGATCCACAAACAGGGCGACGACGACCTGTTCGGTGGCTCCAAGCTGGCCGAAGGGCAGATGACGCAGGAAGAGGCGTTGAAAATCCTGAAACCGGTCCTGCAGGACGACGCGATCCTCAAAATCGGCCAGAATATGAAATACGACGCCAAGATATTCGCGCGCTACGGCGTCGAGGTCGCGCCGATCGACGATACGATGTTGATTTCTTACGCGCTCCACGGCGGTCTGCACGGACACGGCATGGACGCGCTGTCGGAACGCTATCTCGATCACAAGCCGATCCCTATCAAGCCGCTGCTCGGGTCCGGCAAATCGGCGATCACTTTCGACCGCGTTCCGATCCACGAGGCGACCAGATATGCCGCCGAGGACGCCGACATCACCCTGCGCCTCTGGTTGCTGCTGAAGCCGCGCCTGCATGCGGAACACGTGACGCGCGTCTACGAGGGGTTGGAGCGTCCGCTGATACCGGTGCTGGCCAGGATGGAAATGACGGGTATCAAGGTGGACCGTGATCACCTGAGCCGAATGTCCAACGCCTTTGCCCAGTCCATGGCGGGTTTGGAGGCGGAAATCCACGAACTGGCGGGGACCACGTTCAATGTCGGGTCACCAAAGCAGCTGGGCGAGATTCTGTTCGACCAGATGGGGCTGGAAGGCGGCAAGAAGGGCAAGACGGGGGCCTACGCCACCGGCGTGGATGTGCTGGAGGATTTGGCGGCGGAAGGCCATGAACTGCCGGCCAGGGTGCTGGACTGGCGGCAGATGTCGAAGCTCAAGAGCACCTATACCGATGCGCTGCAAACTCACATCAATCCCGACACGGGGCGGGTGCACACCTCCTATATCATTTCGGGGTCCAGCACGGGGCGGCTGGCGTCAACCGATCCGAACCTGCAGAACATCCCGGTTCGCACCGAAGAGGGCCGCCGGATCAGGGAGGCTTTCGTCGCGGATGAGGGGAACGTGCTGCTGTCGCTCGACTATTCACAGATCGAACTGCGAATTTTGGCGCATATCGCCAAGATCGACGCATTGAAGCAGGCGTTTCTGGAGGGCAAGGACATCCACGCCATGACGGCGTCCCAGATGTTCAACGTGCCGATCGAAGGCATGGATCCGAGCATCCGCCGCAAGGCCAAGGCGATCAACTTCGGTGTGATATACGGCATTTCCGGCTTTGGGCTTGCGCGCAACCTGCGCATTCCGCGCAAAGAGGCGCAGGAATTCATCGATACCTATTTCGAGCGCTTTCCGGGCATTCGCAAATACATGGATGATACCGTCGCCTTTGCCAAGGAACACGGCTATGTCCAGACCTTGTTCGGCCGCAAGGTCCATACCGCGGAAATCAACGCCAGCGGCCCGCGCGCCGGTTTCGCCAAGCGGGCGGCGATAAACGCGCCGATCCAGGGTACGGCGGCCGACGTGATCCGGCGCGCGATGATCCGCATGCCGGAGGCAACCGCGCATCTGCCCGCAAGGATGTTGCTGCAAGTCCATGACGAACTGCTGTTCGAAGTGCCGAAGGCCGATGTGGAAGAGACTGTCAAAGTCGTCCGCGACGTCATGGAGGGCGCGGCGGAGCCGGTGGTAAAGCTGGACGTGCCGCTGACCGTGGACGCCGGGTTTGGCGCCAACTGGGCCGAGGCACATTAAGGCGCTGAGCCGCCCCTAGTCGAGCTTCAGTCCGAGCGCCCGGAAATTCCGCTTGGCGGTTTCTTCACAGACCGTGTCCAGAGAGTCGGAGTCCAGCCTGGCGCGGGACTGGGTCAGGTCGGCAGTTCCATGGGTCGCGGACCACATGTAGCGGTGGTCGTCCATGTTTGGTTCGCGCGTTATCGCGCCCAAGCGGTAGAGGTCCATGTTGTTCTGGATCACGGCGTCGAACGTCGTATATCGCATCAACTCAGGGTTTTTCATGTTCTCGTCGCGGCACAGAAGCCCGATGCGACCGAACATCATGCGCCAGAGTGCGGGGTTTTCATGCGCGAAGCGGATGTAGGTTTTAACGAAGGCGAAGCCGCGATCTATGCACTGCTGAACTGTCTTGGCCGGATCGTTCTCTGGCCGGATGGCGTGGAATTCCGCGCGCAGACGCATGCTGGACATATTCGCGATTTCCATCAGCAGGCTGTCTTTGTCAGCGAAATGGCGGTAGACCGCGCCGGAGGAAACGCCCAGATCGCGGGCCGCTTTTCTAAGGGACATGACCTCTATATGACCCTGCTTCGCAGCGTCCAGCGTATAGTCGATCAGCGCATCCCGGAGGTCGCCGCGTTTGAGTTTCATTGCTGTTCCCATGCAGACCTTGTAAGCGGTGTTTACATGCGCGTCAATTGGTAAATATTGCATATGTTGCGGTCCGCAGGGCCGGTCAGGCGACAGTGACGCAATATTACGCGGGGCCGCGCAATTCCGCGCGCTGGCTCAAAAGCACCGCCGTGCCGGAGAAGCAACTGCTGACGATCCCGCCGCAAAGATAAGCGGTGCGTACGCCGTCCATACCAAGCAAAGGATAAAGTAAATATGCTCCGCCAATAAAAACGACGGACCCCGACAGAAGGCTCCAGATTACCGCGCTGTGGTTTCCGACGAGGTTCAGTACGAGGTTGCTGAAATAGGTCGCGAAATAAAACGGTGTCGCAAGCGCCATGACCAGCAACAGGTCGCCGTACCAGCCGTATCCGATAAACCCAGCAAGCGTCTGGTTCGACAGTGCCGCAAACATTGCCAGCGCCGCCAGCAGGCCGATGCCAAAAACCTTTGCCACGGATTGCCGATAGAACCGCGACGTCTTTTCCCGGTCTCCGGAACTGAAAGTGGCAATGTTCGTCTTCATGCCGAGGGTTTCAAACAGCGTGTAGAAAACAGAAGCGAAAAGAACAGCCGCTCCTCGATGCGGAAGTGTCCCAAGTCCGCCGCTATCATGAAGGCCGCGAAAAACAGGGGAAATCCGTTCGCGAACACGAAAAGCAGCAGGTTTGTGGCAAGAATTTTGCGTTGCGCGGCAGAGTTCTCCAGTTTTTCCTCTGCGGCGGTCTGCCTCCACACAAACCGTACCGCGATCACTGCGATACCGAGAAATACAATGCCGCCGACCGAAAAGATCGAAACTATGTCCGTCACGCCGGCCAAGACCGCTGTCATGATCATTACAGAGATCATCAAGTGCAGGAGTCCGGGCTCGAATGCGCTTGCCGTGACGGTTTGCCCCATCACCTTATGATACTCGATCTTGAGCGCCAGAAGGACCAGTATAATGAGCAAGGGGCTCATCAGGACCATCAATGCGATCCCTTTCAAGCCGGTCGTCACGCCGATGTAGAAAGCCAGCAATGACAGAAGCGCCGCGGTCAGGATATATCGAACAGGCGAACGGAAAACCGTCGCCTGAGAGCGCCGATAGATCGACTGCGGAGGCGTTTCGGGGTGTAATACAAAATAGCGGCGCATCATGACCGGGGCACCGTTTGCAAAGACAATGGATGACAGCCAGACTGCGGCGAGGCAGACGCTGTAAGTCGCAACGGCTTCTTGCCCCAGGAATTTCGCCATTAACAGAACTGAAAGCGTAGAACCGGATTGCACGACGATTCGCACACATACCGTCGAGCCGAAATATGCCGTCCGGCGGCCACTCATCATGCCCGAGCCTCTACCCGCAGGCATGCGCACCGGCGAATGCTGGACGCCGCGCCGGTCTGAACGTGTGACTTGGAGTGCCGGATTGACCAGGTCATCGCGTTCTTTCCACGGTCAGGGCTTTGTTCAGTGTTCCTCGATTACCCCGATCATAGACCACAGTTGCAAAGCTGTGTCCATATGCCAGCCGGCATGCCGCTGGCGATGTACGAAACCGCGCATGCCGCGCACGCTGGCTGCCGCCTGGATTTCAGCCGGGTCCCGAGCCGAACATCTCGTGTAACGCGGTCTTGCGCCTGTCGCGATAGCCGGAGGTTCCATCCTCAGTAAAAGGATGGTCAAGCGGCTGTGCGGGTTGGCTCGCTCCCGCCGGTTCCGGCACCGGCGATAGATGCTCTGGAATTCCGGGTTTGCTCTGGAGGCGAAGAAACATGCGCGAAAGTCTGGTCACTTAAGTATTCCTGCTGACGGGGCCGGTTGGATCGGTAGTTATTCGGGCATCTTGTGGCTGGCGCAGAACAGGTAACATTCTGGAATATAATAATAACGCCTCAGTCAGAGCCGGCCGCCCACGTGTCCCGAAGCGGAAGAAATAGCACTCCGGACATCAGACTGACAGGAAGAGATTGGCTCAAGGTTAACCGCGCGCCCTGCTCTCCGCCGCGGAAGCGAACCGATAAAATTTCAGGGAAGCCGCGCCGGCGAACGGCGGTCTAGGGCAGTTCGTCCGACCGGATGATGGGAAAGAACCGGCCGCCCGACCAGACCCCGAACCAGCGCTCGCCGTCGTGTTCTTCCCGGGATCCTATTTCGACCAGACGGTAGAAGCTCTTTCGGTCTATCAGCGCCTCCAGATTGGAGCGTATCAGAACGTAGGGCGCAGGCTCGCCGGTCTCGGGGTCGCGTTCGACCCGGATCGGGTGGTCTGGCCCAGCGACGGCTGTATCGTCAACCTGCGTCGTGAATACGATATTCTGGCTTCTGCCTTCGCCCTCTACGTCGAAATCCACCGCAACGAATGGCGCGTCGTCCACCTTGATCCCGACCTTTTCGACCGGCGTGACAAGAAAGTAGTCATCGCCATCCTTGCGCAGGATCGATGAGAACAGCTTGACCAGCGGTTTGCGGCCGATCGGTGTTCCGAGATAAAACCACGTTCCATCCCGCGCGATCCGCATATCGAGGTCGCCGCAGAAAGGCGGGTTCCACAGATGCACCGGCGGCAAGCCCTTCTTCGACGCCGCTTTTGCGGCGCTGGCCAGCGATTCCGCGCTCGGCTTGGCCGAATTTTCGGCTGATTTCGGATTTGTCATTTGTCACCGGCGGCTTATCTGAGTTTAATGGGCTCATCCTAGATCGCGAGAAGGGTTTTGTCATGACCGAAAACCAGAGTGAACTGACCGAACAAATCGAACGCACCGGCGCGTTGCTGGCCACTGCGCGGCAGAACATTGCCAAACGCATCATCGGCCAGGACGAGGTGGTCGAGCAATCGCTGATCACTCTGTTGTCGGGGGGGCACGGCCTGTTGGTGGGGGCTCCGGGCCTCGGCAAGACCCGTCTGGTGGAAACGCTGGGCAAGGTGATGGGGCTAACGTCGAACCGGGTGCAGTTCACGCCGGATCTCATGCCTGCCGATATTCTGGGATCGGAGGTTCTGGAAACCTCGGAGCAGGGACAGCGTGCCTTTCGCTTTGTCAAAGGGCCGGTATTCTGCCAGTTGCTGATGGCTGACGAGATCAACCGCGCCAGCCCCCGAACCCAATCGGCGCTGCTGCAGGCGATGCAGGAGCGGCAGGTTTCCATCGCGGGGCATGAACATGACCTGCCGGTGCCGTTCCATGTGCTGGCGACCCAGAACCCGATTGAGCAGGAAGGCACCTATCCTTTGCCCGAGGCGCAACTCGACCGGTTCCTTCTGCAGATTAACGTCGGGTTTCCTGAACGCGATACAGAGCGGGAAATCCTGCTGTCGACCACCGGATTTCAAGAGGCCGTCGCCGACACAGTCTTCACGCCGGCCGCCCTGATCGCGGCACAGAAAGTCGTGCGGCAGATGCCGGTGGGCGAAAGCGTCGTGGAGTGTATTCTCGATCTTGTGCGGTCGGCGCGTCCCGAGGAACCGGGCGCATCCGATCTGGTCCGCGATGCCGTCAGCTGGGGGCCGGGGCCGCGTGCGGCGCAGGCACTGATGCTGGCGACGCGAGCCCGCGCGCTGGTCCGCGGACGACTGGCGCCGTCCATTGACGATGTCGTTGCGCTGGCGCATCCCGTGATGCGGCACCGAATGGCGCTGGGTTTCGCAGCCTTGGCGCGCGGAGAGGATCTGGGGGCCGTTATCGGCAGCCTCGTCGACCGGATCAGCGGCAAAGAAGAGGCTGCTTGACGACGAGACCGATCATAAACAGCGCTGATTTGCGCCACGAAGCCGAGGCTCTGGCCGCGGGCTATCCGCCGCTTCTGGCGCGGGCAAGGCGGCTGGCGGCAAACCTTTCGCTTGGCGGGCACGGTCGGCGTCGCTCCGGTCAGGGCGACGAATTCTGGCAGTATCGTGCCGCCGGTTTCGGTGACGGTCCGCGCGATATAGACTGGCGCCGGTCGGCCCAGTCGGACGCGCATTTCGTCCGGCAAAAGGAATGGCAGGTGGCGCAGTCGGTCCATCTGTGGATCGATACCAGCCAGTCGATGACCTATCACAGCGATGCAGTGGCCGAGACAAAGGGCGCGCGGGCGCAGGTGTTGGGTCTGGCGACCGCGATCCTGCTGCTCAAGGCCGGTGAGCGGGTCGGCCTGATGCAGGACCCGTCGCCGCCGAAACACGGAATTTCCCAGATCAACACGCTGGCGCTGAAACTGACGCAGGACGTGGATCAGGCCGATTACGGAACGCCGCCGCAAAAATCCATGGGCCGCAACAGCCGCGCGCTTTTCCTGTCGGATTTCCTTGGCGACTGGGATCATCTGGTCGCCGCGTTGGGGCGGGCGGCTGAACAGAATGTTCAGGGCTGTCTTGTGCAGGTGCTGGACCCGAGCGAAGAAGACTTTCCGGCGCAGGGCCGCCGTATTTTCGAGAGCATGCAAGGGACCGTCAGCTTTGAAACCATGCGCGCGCAGGGTTTGCGCGAGGCGTACCTTGAACGGCTTGCGGACCGGCGCGACAAGCTGGAGCGCCTGTCGCGCAAGACCGGCTGGCGTTTTCTGCCGCACACAACGGCGCAATCGGCGCAGACAGCGATGCTGTGGATTTATCAGGCGCTGGAGGTCGGGCGGTAGTGGCCGGTCTGGGCACCATAGGATTCCTGTCGCCATGGCTGTTGCTGGCCCTGGCCGCCCTGCCGGTTCTGTGGTGGCTGTTGCGCGCAGTGCCGCCGGCGCCGCTACGGGTCCGGTTCCCTGCCGTCACGTTGTTGCTCGGGCTGAAAGATACCGAGACAACTCCGGACAGGACGCCGTGGTGGCTGCTGCTGCTCCGCATGCTGGCGCTGGCGGCGGTGATCGTCGGCTTTGCCGGACCTGTTCTGAACCCTCAGGACAGGGCGGCGGGCAGGGGGCCTCTGCTGATCGCGCTCGACGGCAGCTGGGCCAGCGCGCGGGACTGGAATGCACGGCAACAGCGGTTGACTTCTATTCTGCGCGAGGCCCGACTGGACGGCCGCCCGACCTCGGTGGTGCTGCTGACCGAAATGCCGCGCGACCAGGGGCGGCTGGAATTCAGCGCTGCGGACGTCTGGGAAAACCGGATCGAGGCGCTGGTGCCGAATGCCTGGGAGCCGCAGTACGGGGTTTGGGCCAAATCCATGGCATCGGCGGAGAACGAGCCGTTCGAGACGCTCTGGCTGTCGGACGGGCTGGACCACAAAGGCCGCGCCGCTCTGTACGATGTGCTGTCCTCGGTCGGAGATGTCACAGTGTTGCAGGGCGATCGGGAAGTTTTCGCATTGCGTCCCGCGCTCGTTGAGGACGGAAATCTGGTCACGACCGTGATCCGGCCGCGCGGAAGCGGCGAAGCCGCGGTCCGCATCAATCTGACTGGCCCCGACCCGGCCGGCATCACGCGGGTTCTGAGCAGCAACGAAGGCCGGTTCGGGCAACGGGACCGCGAGGCCTCGGTGGTTTTCGACCTGCCGTCGGAACTGCGTAACCGCGTCCGCAGCGTTTCAGTGGAAGGTGTACGGTCGGCGGGCAGCGTACTGGTCACCGACGATAGCCTTCAACGGCGCAAGGTCGCTTTGCTGGCCTCGGGGCAGCAGCAGGAAACGGTCGATCTGGTCTCTCCGCTGCACTTTTTGCGCAAGGCGCTGGTGCCGACGGCGGACGTGATCGAAGCGCCGCTGGGTGACCTGCTGGATGCGTCGCCGGACGTTCTGGTGTTTGCAGATATCGGCGACCTCAACGACATTGAAACCGAAGCCGTCGTGGAATGGGTCGAACAGGGCGGCATGTTGCTGCGGTTCGCCGGACCGCATCTGGCCGCGAGCGAGATCGGATTGCGCGAGGAACACCCGCTGCTGCCGACGCGTCTGCGTGCGGGCGGTCGCAGCGTCGGCGGTGCGATGTCGTGGGGCGCGCCAAAGGGGTTGCGTGCGTTCGATCGCGACAGCCCGTTTTTCGGACTGAAGATCCCGGATGACGTTTCGGTCGAAAGTCAGGTCTTGGCACAACCGGACCCGAACCTGAGCGACCGCGTGCTGGCGATGCTTGAGGATGGCACGCCGCTGGTTACAGCCAAAGACCTTGGACTGGGGCGTGTGGTTCTGTTCCAGACGACCGCAAATACCGACTGGACGAACCTGCCGCTGTCGGGCCTGTTCGTTCAGATGCTGGAGCGGCTCGCGGTTTCGACCGCGACGGTGCGGCCGGATGCAGCCGATCTGGAGGGTCAGGTCTGGACGCCGGAAAAGGTGATGGACGGGTTCGGTGTTTTGCGCGACGGCAAGGCGTTGGGCGGTATTGATGGCGCTGTGCTGGCTGAGGGCATCGTCGGTCCGCAGGCCCGGCCCGGCATTTACGCCAATGGCGACCGCCGGATCGCGCTGAACGTGATTGCGGACGGGCAGGAGTTGTCCGTTGCCGATTGGCCTGCCGGAACCGATTTGCGGCCCTTGCTCCGGTCCGAGGAAACGCCTTTGAAACCGTGGTTCCTTGCGGCGGCGATTGCCCTGCTGAGCCTTGATGTTCTTGGCACGCTCTGGGTCGCCGGACGCCTGAAGTCCGCCGGTGCCGTGCGGGCAGCGGGATTCGTCCTGGCGGTGGCGCTGGCCAGTCTGTCCACAGACCGCGTATCGGCCGATGACGAGGCCGCGTTGATGGCCGCAAACAACACGGTTCTGGCCTATGTTCTGACGGGCGACGAGCGGCTGGACGAAACCTCGCGCGCGGGCCTGCTCGGGCTGTCGACCGAACTGTTTCGGCGCACCTCTATCGAACCTATCGAGCCGGTCGGCATCGCACTGGAATCCGACGAGCTGGCGCTTTATCCGTTCATCTATTGGCCGATGTCCGAAACCCAGGCGCTGCCTTCGGATGCGGCCATCGAGCGGGTCAATACCTACTTGCGCACCGGTGGCATGATCATGTTCGATACGCGCGACGCCAACCTCGGCGGCAGCGGCACGGCCAATGGCCGAAAGTTGCAGCAGATTGCCGCGCGTCTGAACGTGCCGCCGCTGGAGCAGGTCCCGCCGGATCACGTGCTGACGCGGTCATTCTATTTGTTGCAGGACTATCCCGGGCGGTATGCCAATGCCCCTGTCTGGGTCGAGGCCGCGCCGCCGGATGCCGAACAGGTGGAGGGCGTGCCCTTCCGAAACCTGAATGACGGTGTCACGCCCGTGATAATCGGCGGAAATGACTGGGCTTCGGCATGGGCCATCGACAGCCGCGGTAATTTCATGTTCCCGGTAGGACGGGGCTTTGCCGGAGAGCGGCAGCGCGAAATCTCACTTCGTTTCGGCATCAACCTGATCATGCATGTCATGACCGGCAATTACAAATCCGATCAGGTCCATGTTCCGGCGCTGTTGAACAGGTTGGGCCAGTGATGGAACTTTCGCTCGAATTCGCCCCGATCATCCCGCTGCCGTTTCTTGCGGCGCTTGCGGTTCTGGCCGCGCTCTCGGTGGGATTTGCACTGTTGCGCCGCCTTCCGGGATGGTGGCTTCGGGCTGCCGCTGCCGTCATCCTGCTGCTCGCGCTGGCCGAGCCGGTTCTGAAGCAGGAGGAAACCGATCCGCTGGGCGACATCGTTTTTGTCGTTCTGGACAAGAGCGAGAGCCAGATGGTTGCCGACAGGCCGGATCAGATGGCCCGTGCGCAGGCGGCAATCGAGGCGCGGATCGGCGCGCTGGCGAATTTCGATCTGCGCGTGGTCGAGGTGACGAACGACATATCGGATCGTGACAGCGGCTCGATGGTGATGACGGCACTGGCCAAGGCCGCGTCCGAGGTCGCAAACGCACGGATCGCGGGGGCCGTCATCCTGTCGGATGGCTGGGTTCATGACGCCGATATCCTGAGCAGTTTTCCCGCGCCTGTACATCTGGTGATGACCGGACGCGACAGCGACTGGGACCGTCGCCTGATCATCGACTCCGCGCCTGCCTTCGCCATCGTGGACGAAGAGATCACGCTGTCGCTGCGTATCGAGGACCAGGGCGCCGTGCCGGCGGAGGCGGCGGGCCGGGCGCGGATATCGATTTCCATAGACGGCGAAGAGCCTGCGGTTTTCGATGTGGTCCCCGGGCGGGATCTGTCCCTGCCGCTGACGCTGCGCCACGGCGGCATGAATGTCCTGCAATTCATCGTCGAGCCCGCGGAAGGTGAACTGACCGACCGGAACAACGCGGCCGTGGTCTCGATCAACGGGGTGCGCGACCGGCTGCGCGTGCTGCTGGTATCGGGTGAGCCGCATGCGGGCGAACGGACTTGGCGCAATCTGCTGAAATCGGACAGCGCGGTCGATCTGGTGCATTTCACGATCCTGCGCTCGCCGGACAAGCTGGACGGCGTGCCGATCCGTGAACTGTCGCTGATCGCTTTTCCGACGCGGGAACTGTTTCTGGAAAAGATCGACGAATTCGATCTCATCATTTTCGACCGTTACCGGCGGCGCGGAATATTGACGTCACGCTATCTGCAGAATGTCGCGGATTATGTAAGGAATGGTGGCGCGGTCCTGCTGGCGCCTGGCCCGGCCTTTGCTGGCGCGCAGAGCCTTTACCGGTCCCCGCTGGGCGACATCATGCCCGCGCATCCAACCGCCGGTATCGTCGAGGACGGCTATCTGCCGCGGATATCCGATCCGGGGCAGCGGCATCCAGTGACCGAGGGGCTAGAAAACTTCGCGCCGCGTCCGGCAACCGAGGACGGCAGCCCCGGATGGGGCCGCTGGTTCCGCCAGATCGACACGATCACCGTGTCCGGCCAGACCGTCATGACGGGGGCCGAGGAACGGCCGCTGCTGGTGCTGGACCGGGTCGGCGAGGGCCGCATCGCGATGCTGATGTCCGACCACGCATGGCTGTGGACGCGCGGCTACGAAGGCGGCGGACCGCAACTGGAGTTGCTGCGGCGTCTCGCGCACTGGATGATGAAAGAGCCGGAATTGGAGGAAGAGCGCCTGTCGGCGGAGGCCTCCGGCCGGCAGGTGGTTCTGACCCGCCGGTCCATGTCGACCGAGGCACGCCCGGTCGAAGTCGAAAACCCTGACGGAACGGTGCAAATTCTGACGCCGACCGAAGTATCGCCGGGACGCTGGCAGGCCACCTTCGACGGTCAGGAGAACGGCCTTTACAGGCTGAGCGACGGCGAACTTACTTCAGTGGTCGCGCTTGGTCCCCTCGCCCCGCGCGAGTTCGAACAGACCATTGCCGGTGACGCCGCGATCAAGCCTCTGACGCAGGCTACCCGTGGCGGCGTCCTGCGGATGGAGGCCGTGCCTGATCCGAAAATCCGGCTGGTGCGCGAGGGCCGGGTCGCGGCCGGGCGCGACTGGATCGGGCTCACGCCGAGGAACGCGTCGGTGACCACGGATATCCGGCTGATCCCCTTGTTGCCGACATGGGTGTGGATGCTCTTGGCCGGCCTTCTGGCCTTTGCCGCCTGGCGCCGAGAGAGCCACTAAGCGTTTTCAATTGCATTCACGTCGACGCCCGAGGGGACAAAGCGCAGCAATTGCTTGCTAAATACATCAATTGGTAATACAAATTTACCAATTATTCCATTTTCTGTGAGGCCTGCCCAATGGAAATGCCGGTTCCAAATCAAGATATTATCACGAAGAAACAGCATCTTGTGCGCCGATTTCAGGCGGTATTGCCAGAGGAAGCAGTGATTCACGAGGTTGCGGAAACACTCGCCTATGAGTGCGATGCCCTGACTGCTTACCGGTGTCCGCCGCTCGCGGTTGTTTTGCCCGGTACGACCGACGAGGTTTCCGCCGTGCTGAAAATTTGCCATGAAGAGGGCGTTCCCGTGGTGCCGCGTGGCGCGGGAACTTCGCTCGCGGGCGGTTCGCTGCCGACGGCAGACAGCGTGATCCTGGGCGTGTCGCGGATGAGTGACGTGCTGGAGACGGACTACGAGAACCGCTTTATCCGGGTCCAGACAGGGCGGACGAACCTGAGCGTGACCGGCGCGGTGGAGGAGCATTCGTTCTTCTACGCACCCGACCCGTCCAGCCAGCTGGCCTGCGCCATCGCAGGTAACGTCGCGATGAATTCCGGTGGGGCGCACTGCCTGAAATACGGCGTCACCACCAACAACCTGCTGGGCGTGACCATGGTCATGATGGACGGAGAGATCGTCGAAATCGGTGGGGCGCATCTGGATGCGGCCGGTCTGGACTTGCTGGGCGTAATCTGCGGCTCCGAAGGCCAGTTGGGTGTCGTGACAGAGGCGACGCTGCGCATTTTGCGCAAGCCCGAGGCGGCGCGCCCGATCCTGATGGGCTTCGACAGCAACGAGGTCGCGGGCGCCTGCGTTTCCGACATCATCAAGGCCGGTATCCTGCCGGTGGCCATCGAATTCATGGACCGGCCCTGTATCCGGGCAACCGAAGATTTCTGCGGTGCCGGTTATCCTGATGTCGAGGCACTGTTGATCGTCGAGGTCGAGGGCTCCGAAAAAGAGATCGCGGACCAGTTGGGCCGGATGACGCAGATCGCCGAAAAGCACAACCCGGCCGAGTTGCGGGTCAGCAAGTCGGACGAGGAAAGCGCCAAGATCTGGGCCGGTCGCAAGGCCGCTTTCGGCGCGATGGGCAAGATCAACGACTACATGTGTCTGGACGGAACCATTCCGGTCAACGAGTTGCCCTATGTCCTGCGCCGGATCGGGGAATTGTCGAAGCAATACGGCCTAGACGTGGCCAATGTCTTTCATGCCGGAGACGGCAACATGCACCCGCTGATCCTGTTCGACGCCAACAAGCCCGGCGATCTGGAAACCTGCGAGGAGATGGGCGCCGAAATCCTGAAAGTCTGTGTCGAGGTCGGCGGCTGCCTGACCGGCGAGCATGGCGTCGGGGTCGAGAAACGCGACCTGATGCTGTACCAGTACAATTCCGACGATCTGGATGCGCAATTGAAAATCAAGGATGCATTCGATCCGGCGTGGTTGCTGAACCCTGCCAAGGTGTTTCCGCTGAAAACCACGGAAAGCCGGAGGGCCGCATGACGCCAGAAACCGAAGCAGAGCTTGCCGGGGTCGTAAAGACGGCCGCGGCGGAGGGTCGGCGGCTGCGCATCCGCGGCGGCGGTACCCGGTCGCGCTTGGGCCGGTCCGTGGAAGCTGACGAGACCTTGTCGACCACCGGCCTGACCGGTATTTCGCTCTATGAACCCGGCGCGCTGACAATTGTCGCTGCCGCAGGCACTCCGGTGTCAGAGATCAAGGCGGCGCTGAATGCCGAGGGTCAGCGCCTGCCGTTCGAACCGATGGATCACCGCGGCTTGCTGGGCAGCGAGGGCGAGCCGACGATCGGCGCAGTTGTGGCCTGCAATATCTCGGGCCCGCGCCGCATTCAGGCCGGTGCCTGCCGCGACAGCCTGATCGGCGTGCGCTTCGTCGATGGTCTGGGCACCGTGATCAAGAACGGTGGCCGGGTGATGAAGAACGTCACGGGCTACGATCTCGTGAAACTGATGGCGGGCAGCTACGGCACGCTGGGCGTTTTGACCGAAGTTGCCTTCAAGGTTCTTCCCAGACCCGAGGCCTGTGCGGTTGTCCTGATCGACGGGCTGGACGATCGTGCGGCTGTCAAGGCCATGTCGGCCGCGCTGGGCTCGCCCTATGACGTGACAGGGGCTGCGCATCTGCCAGTTGGCGTGGACGGTGATCCGGTGACGATGATCCGGGTCGAAGGTTTCGAGTCGTCCGTCACCTATCGTGCCGGCAAGCTGCGCGACCTGTTGTCGTCTTACGGCGATATCACCATCGAGAACGATCCCGAAAAGACAGAGGCCGGCTGGGCGCATGTGCGCGACGTCGCGCCGTTCCATAATCGCGAGGGTGATGTCTGGCGCGTTTCGGTTAAGCCTTCGGACGGGCCCGACCTGATCGAGGCGATGCGCAATGCCGGGCAAGCCGCCGATGTTATCTATGACTGGAGCGGCGGGTTGATTTGGGTTCTGGCGGCCGAAGGCACCGATATCCGCCCTTATTGCCCTGCCGGGCATGCCACGCTGATCCGCGCAGGCGACCAGACCAAGACCCGCCTGCGGGTGTTCCAGCCGCAAGCCGGCGTACTGGAACGCGTCAGCCGCGATTTGCGCGAAAAGTTCGACCCGAAAAACATTCTCAACCCCGGACTGATGGGATAGGCGATGCAAACCAGTTTCACTGAAACCCAGTTGAAAGATCCCGCATTCAAGCGCAGCAACGAAGTTCTGCGGACCTGCGTGCATTGCGGATTCTGCACCGCGACCTGCCCGACCTATCAGGTGCTGGGCGACGAATTGGACAGCCCGCGCGGCCGCATCTATCTGATCAAGGATATGCTGGAAAACAACCGGCCGGCGGACGAAAAGACCGTGAAGCATATCGACCGCTGCCTGTCCTGTCTTGCATGCATGTCCACCTGCCCGTCCGGTGTGCACTACATGCATCTGGTCGATCACGCGCGGGAATATATCGAGAATACGTACAAGCGGCCGTTCATGGATCGTACGATCCGGTGGATGCTGGCGCGTATCCTGCCCTATCCGGAACGCTTCCGCTTCGCTCTGCGTGGCGCGAAACTGGCGAAACCTTTCAAGGGCGTCATGCCCGGTCCTGTCAGGGCGATGCTCGACCTCGCACCGCCTGACCTGCCGCCGCCGTCGCTGAACGACAAGCCGCAGGTCTTTCCGGCGACCGGAGAACGGACCAAGCGGGTGGCCCTGATGACAGGTTGCGCCCAGAAGGCCCTGAACACCGATATCAACGACGCCACGATCCGCATCCTGCAACGGCATGGCTGCGAGGTTGTTGTCGCGCAAGGGGCAGGCTGTTGCGGCGCGCTGACCCATCACATGGGCAAATCGACCGAGAGCCATGCATCCGCGGCCAGGAATATTCGTGCTTGGATGCGTGAAATCGGCAACGGTGGTCTGGACGCGATCGTGATCAACACATCCGGTTGCGGGACCACGGTCAAGGACTACGGCCATATGTTCCGCAACGACGCTCTGGCCGAAGATGCGGCGACCGTCTCGGCACTTGCCAAGGACGTCAGCGAGGTTCTGTCGGATCTGGAGTTACAGGTCACCGAAAGCCCCGACCTGCGCGTGGCCTATCATGCGGCCTGTTCGCTGCAACACGGCCAGCAGATCAAGTTTGCCCCGAAAACCCTGCTGAAAAAGGCCGGATTCACCGTTCTGGAGCCGAAAGACCCGCATCTTTGCTGCGGCTCCGCCGGTACCTACAACATCATGCAGCCGGAAATTTCCGGCAAGTTGAAGGACCGCAAGGTGAAAACGCTGGAGGCCGTGGAGCCGCAGGTTATCGCCGCGGGCAACATCGGCTGCATGATGCAGATCGGGTCCGGCACCTCGGTTCCAGTGGTTCATACCGTCGAATTGCTCGACTGGGCGACCGGTGGGCCGAAACCCCAAAAGCTACAGTCCGTCTAGAAATTTTCCGCCAAGTACCCGAAGTGCTTGAAAAATAAAGCGACCGCGCCGTAACCTGTCGCGGCGAGGGAATTCATGCGGACAATTGAATGAGAAAAATCTTCAGGTTCGGGCTTGCAGCTTTGCTGTGCGTTCTGGCCGTTCCGGGCGTTACTGATGACCATGCCGGCAAGCTGCGCAAGCTGCTGACGGCGGACGAGGCCCGAGCCTGGCAGGCCGTTGGCCGGCTGAACATCGGGCGCAGCAGTTTCTGCACGGGGGCGCTGGTCGCGCCCGATCTGGTCCTGACGGCGGCGCATTGCCTGTTCGATCCCGTGACCGGCAGGATGGTGCCAAGTTCCGACGTGGAGTTTCTGGCGGGCTGGCGCAATGGCCGGGCCGTAGCCTATCGCAAGGCCCGCCGGTTCGTCGTCAGCAAAAGCTACGATTTCAAGCAGCAAATCGTGCTGCAACGGGTCGCGAACGACGTTGCGCTGATCGAATTGGACCGCCCCATCCGGGATAGTACTATTTTGCCATTCAAGAGCAGCAGCACCACCCGTATCGGTGAGAATGTCAAAGTCGTTTCCTATGCCAAGGACCGGTCGGAAGTGCCCTCCATCGAAGAACCATGCAATATACTCGATGCCGACGCGAGAACGCTGGTTCTGTCCTGTACGGTCAATTTCGGAGCGTCCGGTTCGCCGATCTTCGTTGTCGATCACGGCGAGCCAAGGATCGCTTCGGTGGTATCCGCCATGGCAAAATGGCGGGACCAGGACGTGTCGCTGGGCGTTTCGCTCGGCGATCCGCTGGATGACCTGATCCGGGAGATGAATGAAACGAGCGCCGTTTTCCGTTCCAGAAAGCCGGGTGTCATGTCCCTGCAGGAGCAGTTGGGTAATGCCGAGAACAGGTCGAATTTTTTTCAGCGCTGAGTTCTTGAAACGCGAAACAGCATTCCTAGATCTCTGATATCGGATGCCCGAACGGGGTCCGTCAACAAACGCGCCTGTCCATGATGGAAGGCACACATGAAACGCGATTCGCTTCTAAGGAGGATTCCATGCGTACATTTGATCTAACACCCCTATACCGTTCCACTGTCGGGTTTGACCGTCTTGCAAATATGCTCGACCGCGCCATGACGACAGATATGGGCGCAAACACCTACCCACCCTATAACATCGAAAAATTCGGCGATAATGAATACCGCATTACGGTAGCTGTGGCCGGGTTCAGCGAAGATGAACTGTCTGTCGAACTGCGCGACGGACAACTGCTGATTTCGGCACGCAAGGCCGAGGACGCCGATAAAGAACCCGAAGAGCGGACCTATCTGCACCGCGGCATTGCCGCACGCGCCTTCGAGAAACGCTTCCAGCTGGCCGACCACATGCGCGCCGTCGGTGCGGAATCCAAAGACGGCCTGCTGCACATCGACCTGGTCCGTGAGGTTCCCGAAGCCCTGAAACCCCGCAAGATCGAGATTTCTAACGGAGCGAAATCGGGTTCTCGCGGGCGCAAGGCGGCGATTACGCAGGACGCCTGACACCGCACTCAATGTAAAACCGAATATCCCGGCCAGAGTGGCCGGGATGCGTTCGGGCTGACATTTCTCCCCTCCTATGTCGGCCCGGCCAAGCGTCGTCGTCCTCTTGAATGCGGGCGACCTGCCAAGGCCCCCCGGTTGAAACCGGGGGGCGACGCATTCTGAACGAGGGGTTTGCTTATTTCACAGATTTTGCGAGCTGCATCAGGCGGATCGCCTCTGCGCGATAGCCGAACGGGTCGGCCCCCTTCGCGGATCGCGCCAGCGCGATTGCGTCATCCCAACCCCAGTCCATCAGATAGGTCGCGCCGGTCAGCAACTGGCCGAAGCCTGCGATGGAGGCAGCGAATGTCGCTTCGACAGTGGCATCGCCGCGCAGCGGCAGGATCGGTGTTTCGATCAGCTTGCTGCGCGCCGCGCCCGGATCTTTGTAGCGAAGCTTAAGATAGCCGTATTCCGGGCTGTCGTTGGACACCACGGTCGCAGCGTCGTCGGCATAACGCAGCGGATCGTTCCGCAGTGCGGGCGATCCCACCGGGGTAACCTCGTAGAGGGCCGTCACGGTGTGACCCGCGCCGATCTCGCCCGCGTCGACCTTGTCATTGTTGAAATCCTCGCGATTGAGCGCGCGGGTTTCGTAGCCGATCAGCCGGTATTCCGCGATCTGCGCGGGGTTGAACTCCACCTGTATTTTCACATCGTCCGCGATCGGGAACAGCGCGCCCGATACCTGATCGACCAGAACCTTCTGCGCCTCTGCCAGCGTGTCGATATAGGCAGCCGTGCCGTTTCCGTTCTGCGCCAGCGTCTGCATCATGTCGTCGCGGTAGTTGCCCTCGCCGAAGCCCAGAACGGACAGGTAGACGCCTGAATCCCGCTTGTCCTCGACAAAGGTCTTCAAGCGTTCGGGGTCAGAAATTCCGACATTGAAGTCGCCGTCGGTCGCCAGTATGACCCGCCCGATCCGGCCGTCTTCCGCCATATCCTCTGCCAGCGCATACGCCTGTTGCAGTCCGGCCTGTCCTGCCGTCGATCCGCCTGCGTTCAGCCGTTTCAGGCTGCCGAGAATTTCGTTCTTCTCGCTTGCCGGCGTCGGTTTCAGCACGGTTCCCGCGCTGCCCGCGTAGGCGACGATTGCCACCTGATCGTCCGGCCGCAGGCTGTTCAGCAGCAGGCGGAACGACTGCTTCAGCAATGGCAGCTTGTCGGGGGATTGCATTGAACCCGACGTGTCGATCAGGAACACCAGATTGAGCGGCGGACGGTCCTCGGTGGCGGGTTTCGCCCCCTGGATGCCAATATGCACAAGCTTCGTGTCGGGGTTCCAAGGGGTCTGCAACACCGAAACGCTGGTTGAAAACGGCGTCTCCGAAACATCCGGCGCGGCATAGTCATAAGGGAAATAGTTTATCATCTCCTCGATCCGAACCCCGTCAGCGGGCGGAACCTGGCCGTTCAGAAGGGAGCGGCGGACATAGGCGTATGACGCCGTATCTACATCGATGGAGAAGGTCGAAACCGGAGCGTCGGTGACGGATTTCACGGTGTTTTCTTCGAAGTTGGTGAACTTGTCTCCGGGTTGCGGTTCTATCACGCGTATAGGGTCGGCATCGGGCGCCGGAACGCTGCGCATGATGCCGTTTGGCGGTATCTTGATCGGCGGCGCCATTTCCGCGCTGGGCGTCGGCGCAGAGCTTTGATCCGCGCGCTGGCTTGTGACAACCCTGTCGACAAGCAGGTTCTGGACCTCTCCCGAGGCTTGCGGCAGCGGTTCAATTTTGGCGAATGCCTTCGCGGCATCGCGTTCATTGTTTGCGGTCGCCGACGCAGTTTCGTTTTCCGCATCCGCGGTGAGCGTCTTGTTTTCGTCGCGCGTTTCTTTCAGCGCTGGCTGCCCGGCGAGGGCCTCTGGCGCGTTCAATGTGTCCGAAGAAGTTCTCTCCAGTGGCATTACCGGCGCGCGTGAGAGGTCGAACGGCTTCACGGTGACGACCACAAATCCGGCCACGACTATGCAGCTTGTCGCATAGAGCACGGGGCGTAATCCAATTGTTCCAATCATGTCTTTTGCTCCTGTCCAAAACCCGCCCGCTTTTTGCGGGCGGTCAGGGGTAGGACGCGTATCGGCGGCGGTTCCTTGGATTTTTTCAAAACTTTCACGCGCCGCGGCCATCGCCCGCGTCTTTGCAGCGGGGTTAGCTTCGGGGGTTGCGCCGTGCAGCGCGGATTTCAGTCTGTCGAGTTCGTCGGTCATGGATACCGCTCCTCTGTTGCGGCGAGCGTGCGCAGATGTTTCTTGACTTCGCTCATGCGCCAGGAAACCGTGCCTTCGGATATGTCCAGTACTTCGGCGGCTTCCTTGTGGGTCAGTTCCTCGCCGAGGATCAGAACCACGGTTTCATTCAAATCGGGCGGCAGAGTGCGGAGCGCCTGTTGCAGCCAACGGTGCTCGGCGGCGGCTTCCGCGTCTGCTTGACGGGCCATATGCTCCAGATCGGCCCAGCCGTCCACGACTTTTTCCCGGGTGTTGCGCCTTCGAAGGCGGTCCTTGGCGGCGTTTACGGTGACCCGGTACAGCCAGGTGGTGAACTGCGCCTCGCCACGATAGCCGCGCAGTTTGGCGGCGAGGCTGACGCAGACATCCTGCGCCAGATCCTCGGCCTCTGTCCGGTTGCCGAGAAACCGGAAACCAAGTCTGAAGATCAGGTCATAGTGCCGCGAAAGCAGCGCGCCAAAGGCGTCGCCGTCGCCCGACCGGGCCAGATCCACAAGGGTTTCATCGCTCGTTTCCATTCGCATGATACTGGTTGGACGCAGGCGCGCGGTCAATCCTTGGCGCTCGTGCAAAAAAAAGAAGCCCCCGACCGCGGTCGGGGGCAGTTTCACCGGGACTTGGTTTAGCAGGTTAAAAGCTTGCGAGGGAACCCAGCGCAAGGAAATGGGTTTCGCCGGAACTGTCGTCGACACCGTCATTATCCGTAACGGCGAATGCCCGTCCCTCGATGTCGATGGCAAAACCTTCGAGCTTGTCCTGGGCGTATCCGTTCGGGGCCATCAAATCGGGCAGCATGTCGCGCACCAGTTCCTTCTGTACAACCGGCAGCTCAGATCCGAGCGGTGCCGGTTTCAGTTGCGACAGGGCGACACGGTAGACCTTCTTGGTCACCGCAGCCTCACCGATCTGGTTATCGCGTTCGATCAGATAGACGTAATCGCCGAAGACCGAAATTTCCGACATGCCGATCCAACCAGTGTCCGGCGCAGCTTTTTCGTAACGGACCGCACCCCATTCCCTGGTTTCGGGATTGTAAGCTACCAGTTTGACCTGATTTTCCGGGTCATCCTTCCACTCACGCCGAATAACCATCCAAAGGGTGTCGCCGACTTTGGTGATCCCTTCGAAACCGAAGCGGGTCTCGACCGCGGACAGTTCTGCCGGCAGCGCGATTTCTTCCTTGATCGCGCCCTTGGAATTCACGTGATACAGCGCATGCGGAACCAACCGGTCACTGCGGCCTTCGGAGGTGATCC
>JBFFQS010000005.1:0-27075 GCA_041573315.1 Amylibacter sp.
GCCGGGCACGATGTTGGTCGAGGTCCTGCCCTCGGGGTTGTACTGTTTGTGCACGGTCACGGAAAATGGCGGCGGGGCGCCGGCTGCGTAGCGCAGGGTGCCCGTCAGCGTCTGGCGTACCGCCGCATCCACAATGCCGGAGATCGCCCCGACAGCCGCGCCTGCGGCTGCGGGATCGGCGGCATCCGCGGACAGCAGGATTTCGGGCTCCAGCCCCCGTACCACATCGCGCTCGAAACCGGGCGGGATCACCACCACGAAGCTTGCCGAGCCGTCGCGCAGCGCGCGGTCGCCGTCGGCCCGGTTGGTGACGATGCCTTCGAAATCGAAATATTCGGAAGTCTTCATGCCCATCAGCAATGCACGTGTCACTGGGCCCTGATCGGCCATCTCGACCAGCGTCGGCAGGTGCTTCGGGTCGGAGTTGATGGCAAAGCCGAACAGCAGCAACTGCATGATCGGAACGCCCACCATCATGGCGAAGGTGATCCGGTCACGCCGCATCTGGACGAACTCCTTGAACAGGACGGCACCGAAGCGGACGGCCGAAAAACTCATTCCGCGGCCTCCCTGGGTTCGGCGAAGTTGTCCGTGGCCGTGGCCATCAGATAGATGAACGCCTCTTCCAGCCCGCCTTTCTGTTTTTGCCAGCTGTATTTGCCCTTTTTCCGGTATTCCGCAGCCACGCGGTCCAGCGCTTCTCCGTCGGTGCTCGACACGTGCAGAACCGATCCGAACCGCGCAACCTGCTCGACGCCCTTGGTGTGGCGCATTTCATTTTCCATCCTGGTGATGTCCGGACCCTCGACGCGCCAGGTGGACAGGCCGATCATGTCCGGAATGTCCGGGGCAGGGCCGTCGATCAGCTTTTTGCCATAGGCGATATAGGCGATGTAGTCGCATTGCACCGCCTCGTCCATGTAGTGGGTCGAGACCAGAACCGTCACGCCCTTGGCGGACAGCCGGCGTATCTCGTCCCAGAAGTCGCGACGCGCCTTGGGGTCGACGCCTGCGGTGGGCTCGTCCAGCAACAACAGCTGTGGGTCGTGCAGCATGCAGCAGGCCAGCGACAGCCGCTGTTTCCAGCCGCCGGACAAGGTGCCGGCCAGTTGATTGCCGCGGTCGGTCAGTCCCAGCCCTTGCAAGGCATCGTCAACACGTGCCCTGCGGTTCTTCATGCGGAACATCCGGGCGATGAAGTCGAGATTCTCGCGGATCGTCAAATCCTCGTAGAGCGAGAATCTCTGCGTCATATAGCCGACGCTTTCCTTGATTTTCTGCGGTTCGCTCCGGATGTCGTAGCCAAGACAGTTGCCGTTGCCATCGTCGGGTGTCAGCAGGCCGCACATCATCCGGATCGTGGTGGTCTTGCCGCTGCCGTTCGGCCCGAGGAAGCCATAGATCGCGCCCTTGGGCACATCCATGTCAAAATGATCGACGACGGTGCGCGACCCGAAAATCTTGGTCAGTCCACGGACCGAGATTGCCGCGTCGCCATTTGTCATGGCGCGGGCCTCAGGGTGACGGGTTGGCCGGGCAAGAGGCCGTCGGCGTGCTGCAGCAGCGCCTCGGCGCGGAAAACCAGCCGGGCGCGTTCTTCGCGGCTGTAGATGATGGGCGGAGTGTATTGCGGGTCGGAGGCCATATAGGTGATCCGCGCCGTGATGCCTTCGTCGCAGCCGTCGCAGGTCACGTCCAGTATGTCACCGATGCGGGTTCCGGCACGAGCAGGCTCCGGAATGAAAAAGATCGCCTTGATCCGGTCGGGCGGAAATATCGAAAGGACCGGCGCGCCGGTGGCCGCGACCTCTCCGGCGTCGAAGTAGATCCGGTCCACGACCCCTGCGATCGGCGCCTCGATCGTACGGTCGTCGAGATTGGATTTGGCGATGGCGGCCTGCGCCTTTGCCATGTCCAGAGTGCCCTCCGCCGCCAGTCTCTGAGCGTCGCGGGCCGGCAATTCGGCAACTTTCAACTGGGCCTGCAATTGCTCGATTTGGGCCTCGGCGCGGCTCAGATTGGCGCGGTCGGTATCGACCTGCGCGGGTGGCACAAGTCCGCGATCCAGCAGGGCAGTGGACCTCTCCAGCGTCGTCTCCGCCAGCTTTTGGTCGGCATAGGCCTTGTGCAGAGAGGCGCGTATGACCGCGATCTCGGCCTCGCGGCTGCCGGTTTGCAGGTTGTCCAGGTTGGCCCTTGCGACGGCCACGCCTGCCTCCGCGGAGCGAAGGGCCTGGACCTGAGCTGTGTCCTCCAGAGTAAGCAGCAGCTGTCCTTCGGCGACCCTGTCGCCTTCCGCCGCCAGGATCGACACGATCCGCCCCGCGCCGGATGGGGCGACATAGACGTAATCCGCTTCGACATAACCGTTGTAGACCAGTCCCGTCGGTGCGCAGAATCCGGGCAGGATCAGGGCCAGCAGTCCAAGCAGGAAATCCTTTATGGCGCTCATTAACTTGCCCTTTCAGGTTCGAGACCGGCGAACAGGATCGTCAGGTGATTTTCAACCAGCCTGTCTAGCGCAAGTCCGTCGTCGGGTTTGATAGAAAACACTTCCGCCATGACCAAGTGCATCATCAACGGCCCCAGTATGCTGCGAATGGTCAGTTCAGGGTCCACTTTGCGGATATGGCCGCCCTCGACGCCCTGTGCGATCAGCCCCGCCAATGCGGGCATCGCGCGGTCGAGCACCTCTTCGCGGTACATTTTCGCGATCTCGGGCGCGCCGACAGCTTCGCGGATCACCAGCTTTGGAACGGCAAACACCTTGGGGTCGGTCATCTTGCCCGCCATCATGCCGACCATCTGCCGGATCACGGGGCGGGGATCGCCGCGATAGTCCCCAATGACGCCGAGGGCCAAATCGGCGACAGGAACGACGGCCCGGCGGACCAGACCTGCCAGAAGCGCCTTCTTGGATGGGAAGTAGAGGTACACAGTGCCTTTTGACAGGCCCGCGCGCTTGGCGACCTGATCGACAGTGGTGCGGGTAAATCCGCGTTTCGTAAAAAGTTCAAGCGCCGCGTCGAGCACCTCGTCCGGGCGCGCTTCTGCCCGGCGCCGGAATTTCGGTTTCCGGGTTTTCTCAGGCGCTTTCTCTTCTGCTTTTTGCGAGTCGTTTTTCATGCGATATTAATAACTGACCAGTCAGTTATTTACAAGGCAGTTTAAAATGACATGGTCAAGCCACTGTTTTAAATTGAAAATTGGTAAAATGACCGCTTCCGCCTGCGCAGCGGGGGTTTATTCCCGCCCGCGCAACACCCGCGCCGGGCGCGCGGTCAGCGGGCGCCAGGCATAGGCTAGCCCTGCAACAAGTGTCGCAAAAGTGCCGCCTCCGACGATGGCAAGCGCCGATCCGATTTCCAGCCTGTAGGGTGCCTCCATCACGAAGGTCATGATGCTCCATCCTGCGGTGACACCCGCGAGCAGGGCGACCAGACCGGCCGCTGCCCCAAGTATCGCCGAACGGATCGCAAAGCTGGCAAGGATTTTCCCACGCGTGCCGCCGACGGTCTTGAGCACGGCTGCCTCGAATATGCGCGCAGGCTCGCCCGCGGCTGCGGCCCCAAGAAGGACGATGAAACCTGTCAGCAGGGTGGCCGCCGCGCCATACGACGTCGCCGCGGCGATGCCGTCCAGCGCGGTTGCTACGCGCGCGATGGCATCGCGCACCCGAATGGCTGTTATATTCGGATAATCCCCCGCCACATCGCGCAGCAGCGGCGCCTCGGCGGCCTCTTCGGCGTAGACGGTGGCGATATTCGTATGAGGTGCCCTGGCCAGCGCTGACGGATTCAGGGTGAGGACAAAATTGATGCTGGCATCGGAAAAATCGACGATGCGTAGGTTGGCGATCCTGGCATCAATATCGCGCCCAAGCACGTTGATCGTCAGGATGTCGCCCATATTCAGGCCAATTTCCATGGCCTCTTCTTCCGCGACGCTGACCAGCGGCGGTCCGGAATAGTCCTCGGGCCACCATTCGCCTTGCGTAATCGTGGAGTTTTCCGGCGGGGTCGCGGAATAGGTGATCCCGCGGTCACCGCGCACGACCCAGTGGTCGCCCGCGACCTCGCGCGCCGAAACCCCGTTGATTTTCGTCAGCACGCCGCGCAGCATCGGCGCGGTGTCGACGCGCGAAACACGCGGATCGTTGGTGACGCGATCAAGGAAACCATCGAGCTGGCTCTGCTGGATGTCGACAAAGAAGTAGGAGGGCGCGACCTCTGGCAGATCCCGTTCAATGGCGCTGCGAAGGTTGGCGTCGATCTGGCCGACGGCGGCCAAAACCGCCAGCCCGAGGCCGAGTGACAAGACAACCGACGTCGTTTCGCCCGACGGCCCGCCGACCGATCCCATTGCAAGCCGCAATGCGGTGTGGCCGCGGAGGGCCTTTGCCCGCGCCAGCCTTGCAGCAAGATACTTGACGCCCAATGCGGCGATGACCAGCACAATCAGGGCAGCGAGGATGCCGCCGGCGGTCCAGAGCGCAAGTCTGGGCGACGCGGAAAAAGCTGCTGCAAGCGCGACGAGCGCCACTGTCAGCAATACGATCATTATCAGGAAGAACGGACGCGGCCAGCCATGCATCTGGCCCGCCGGATCGCGGAACAGCGCGGCTGCGCGAATTTCCTCTGCCTTGGCCAGCGGCCAAAGCGTGAAGATCAGGGCGGTCAGCGCGCCATAGAGCGCGGCTTCGGCCAGCGGCGCCACATGTACGCCGATCGCGGCCTCTACCGGCAGGGCCGCTTCGATAACCGGCGACAGCAGTACGGGAACGGCTGCCCCGAAGATCAGACCGAGCGTTATGCCGGTCATGGCCAACATGCCGATCTGCAACAGATAGATCGAGAAAATGGTCCGTCCGGACGCGCCAAGGGTTTTCAGGGTCGCGATAACGGCGGTCTTGCCGTCCAGATAGGCCCGCACCGCCGCTGAAACGCCGACGCCGCCCACGGCCAGACCTGCAAGTCCGACCAGAACCAGAAACGATCCGATCCGCTCCACAAAGCGCTCGACGCCCGGCGCGCCACTTCGTCGATCGTGCCAATGGGCCCCGGTATCTTGAAACCGGGATTCCGCCTCTGCCTCCAGCTGCTCCAGATCGGCGCCGGCGGGCAGGATCATCCGGTACTTGGTTTCAAAGATCGACCCCGGCGAGAGCAGCCCGGACCCCTCGAGCGCCGAAGAAGCAACAATCGTGCGCGGCCCGAGGCCAAAACCGGCGCTTGCGTTATCCGGCTCATGGGCAATCGCGGCAGTAAGCACGAAGCGCTTGGTTCCCAGACTGAAGATGTCTCCGACCGACAGGCCGAGGCGGTCCATCAACACCTGTTCCATCACTGCGCCGGACGCGGAACCGTCACCCTGCAGCGCCTGTTCCAAAGGCATCTCGGGTGACAGCCGCATTTCGCCATAGAGGGGATACAGATCATCGACTGCCTTGACCTGCGTCAGCGCCCGGTCAGCCGTCTGACCGGTTCCGGAAACCGCCATCGATCTGAAATCGACGATTTCAGAGACGCGCTCGCTGACAGAAGCCATCCAGTCGCGCTCTGCCTGATCGGCGAAGCGGTAGGTGAAATCAAGCTCTGCATCACCGCCCAGCAGGACAGCGCCTTGCTGCGACAGCCCCTCTTCGATGCTGGTCCGCACCGATCCGACGGCGGCAATCGCGCCGACGCCAAGCGCAAGGCAGGCCAGAAAGACCCAGAACCCGCGCAGACCGCCGCGCAGTTCGCGCAGGGCGATACGAAAGGCGATGCCGATCTTCATTCCGCAGCCTTGTGCAGATCATTTTCATCGATGCGCCCGTCGCTCAGGTGCACGATCCGATCGCAGCGTTCCGCCAGTTCCGGCGCGTGCGTCACCATGACAATTGTGGTTCCGTATTTGTCGCGCAGTTTGAACATCAGGTCCATGATCACCTGACCGGTCGCGCCGTCGAGATTTCCCGTCGGTTCGTCCGCCAGCAAAATCTCCGGACGCGGGGCCGCTGCACGGGCCAGCGCGACGCGCTGCTGCTCGCCGCCGGACAACTGCGAGGGATAGTGATCCAGCCGCGTACCGAGACCTATGGCGCGCAATTCCGCCTCGGCGCGATCGAATGCGTCCTTCGCGCCTGACAGTTCCAGCGGGGTTGCGACATTTTCCAGCGCCGTCATTGTCGGAATTAGGTGGAAAGATTGAAACACCACACCCATATGACTAAGACGAAAACGGGCGAGGGCATCCTCGTTCATCGTGGTCAGATCCTGACCGAGTGCGAGAACCTTGCCGCCGGTGGCCCGTTCCAGACCACCCATGAGCATGAGGAGAGAAGATTTGCCAGACCCGGACGGCCCGACCAACCCAAGGGTTTCGCCACGCGCGACATCCAGCGAAATACCTTTCAGAATCTCGACGGCTCCGGCGTTGCCTGAAAGGGTGAGTTGTGCGTCTTCGAGCGACAATACCGCCTCGGCCATGATGAATTCCCTTAAATTAATCCGTTCATTGGTATATTGGGCGGTCCGCGATCTTCGCAAGCTCACAATCGTGTTATTTTTTCTTTGCCTGTCCGCTGCCAGCGGGTCGGCGGGTCCGGTTGTCATCGCCGCGCTGGGCGACAGCCTGACCCAAGGCTATGGTCTGCAGCCGGAACAGGGGTTCGTGCCGCAGTTGGAGAATTGGCTGCGCGAACAGGGCGAGGACGTTGAAATCCTGAATGCGGGCGTATCCGGCGATACTACTGCGGGCGGGTTGTCGCGGGTGGAATGGACCCTGACGCCCGAGGTCGATGCGCTGCTCGTCGCGCTGGGCGGCAACGATATCCTGCGGGGGATAGATCCGGCGTCCAGCCGGGCGAACATAGACGGCATTCTGAAGGTCGCCGCTGCCAGCAACCTGCCTGTCCTGCTCATCGGCATCGCCGCTCCGGGGAACTACGGGGCCGACTACCAGCGCGACTTCGACGCCATCTACACTGATCTGGCAGGGGAATACGACGCTCTGCTCTTTCCAAATTTCCTGGCCGCGCTCGCCCGGAACGGCACGGTGTTTTCACCCGACCCGAAGTTCTTCCAGTCCGACAACATTCATCCGAACGCGGATGGCGTGCAGCGTATCGTCCGGTCGATGGGACCAAAGGTGCGGGAACTAATCGCGCGCGTAGCGGATTGAGTGTTGCAACGCTTTTATGATTAGTCGTTGTAAAACAAATTTTTATGGCGATATATTAAAGTTAAGATTTAACCGTTCAGCCGATGCCTCGCAGTCCGCGCGGGCCGGATTTCACAGACTATGAAGCCGGATTCGGCAGGACTTCCGGCAATCGGAAAAGTGAGGCGGAAGGCCTTGCGCAGATCGCGGATTGTGCCGTTAAACCGGTTGCATGCGGGCCAAAAGTTGTAATGATGCCCTTATGACAAATGACCAGATAATGCTGTTCACGCTTTTCACCGCGGTCTTCGGGATGCTGCTTTGGGGGCGCTGGCGCTACGACCTCGTTGCCTTTTCCGCGCTCCTGATCGCGCTGGTGCTGGGGCTGGTGCCGACCGAGGAGGCCTTTTCCGGTTTCGGCCATCCGGCGACGATCATAGTCGCGCTGGTTCTGGTGATTTCGCGCGGCCTGCTGAACTCCGGCGCGATAGATCTGGTTACCAAGCGCCTGATCGACTCCGGCCGTGCCTTTACTGTCCACATCGCGGTTATGGCGGGCATCGGCGCGGTTCTGTCGGCTTTCATGAACAACGTAGCGGCGATGGCCTTGCTGATGCCGGTAGACATTCAGGCGGCGGCCAAGGCGGGACGATCAGTGCGCCGCACGCTGATGCCGCTGTCTTTCGCGACTATTCTGGGAGGGATGGTAACGTTGATCGGCACGCCGCCGAATATCATCATCGCCTCTTTCCGTGAACGCGCCGTGGGCGAACCCTTTAAAATGTTCGATTTTGCGCCTGTCGGGCTGACAGTCGCATTTGCCGGCATCATCTTTGTCGCAACCGTCGGATGGCGTCTGATGCCGAACGGGGGAGAGACAGAGAAAAAGCGCGAAAGCCACGTCGATTTGGAAGGTTACGTCGCCGAACTGGTGGTGCCGGCAAAATCCAACGTGATCGACAAGAAAGTGCGTGACCTTTACGACGACGCCGATGAGCACGACGCGGCTATTCTGGGGGTGGTGCGCAACGGCCAGCGGATCGGCGGGTTTGGCGCAGAGATCGTATTGCGCGCCAAGGACATCCTGATCGTCGAGGCGGCGGCAGAAGATATCGACAGTTTCCGTGGAGCGGTCGGGCTGGAATATTTCGGCGAAAAGAGCGGTGAGGATGTCGTCACCGGCGGATTGGAGTTACTGGAGGTCGTGGTCCCGAGGGATGCGCGCATAGTCGGCCGTTCGGCCATT
The DNA here is from genome assembly GCA_041573315.1 of Amylibacter sp. GTDB lineage: Bacteria > Pseudomonadota > Alphaproteobacteria > Rhodobacterales > Rhodobacteraceae > Amylibacter. Next base: position 8,390 of record JBFFQS010000005.1, read on the forward strand.
TCGCTGCGTTTGAGGGCGCGGCGGGGGCTTGCTCTGCTGGGGATATCGCGGCAAGGCAAACGCTTTAAAGAGCGTGTGTGGCACGAGCCGGTCAAGGCCGGCGATATCCTTCTGCTGCTTGGGCCGAATAGCGCCTTGCACGACGCGGCGGAGTGGCTCGGAGTTTTGCCGTTGGCAGAGCGCGGATTGAGCGTGACCCAACACCGCAAAGCTTGGCTGGCCATCGGTATATTTGCAGCCGCCATTGCGATTTCGGCGTTCGGGCTATTGTATCTGGCCACCGCGCTGGCCATCGTGGTGGCTCTGTTCGTTGTGCTGGATATCGTTCCGATCCGCAACGTTTACGACCATATTGAATGGCCGGTCATCGTTCTGCTGGGCAGCATGATCCCACTGGGCGTGGCGCTTGAAAATTCCGGCGGCACAGAAATGATCGCGACCCAGATCAACGCCCTTACAGCGGGCCTGCCGGCTTGGGCGGTGCTGACCGTGCTGATGGTTGTGGTCATGACCCTTTCGGATGTGCTGAACAACACGGCGACTGCGGTGATCGGTGGACCGATTGCGGTTGATGTCGCTTCGCAACTGGGGGTCAATCCTGATCCTTTCCTGATGGCGGTGGCGATTGCCGCGTCCTGCGCGTTCCTGACCCCGATCGGCCATAAGAACAACACGCTGATCCTTGGGCCGGGAGGCTACAGTTTCGGGGATTACTGGCGAACGGGACTGCCGCTGGAAATCCTCGTCGTGGCCGTTTCCGTCCCGATGATCCTGATCGTGTTTCCGTTGACCTGACGGGTCCTGCGAAAACTAGCTTCTTCGTGCGATGGTATTTGCGAGGATAGCGAGCAAAAGGCCCAGGGTGAAATATCCGACGATCACTTCGCTGATCACGAATATCTCTCCGAACAGACTGTCCGCCGTGACGTCGCCGAAGCCCAGCGTGGTATAGGTCACGACCGAATAATAGAACGGCGTGAACCACGTTTGGGCAGAGTTGGAATAATCCATGATCTGCCAGCCATAGACCATGTCCAGCAGATAGATAAACCCGTAGAACATTGCTATGATAGTGGCATAGAAGCCGACCTTCAGCAGGCTGCGACCGTTGTCGATCAGCCCCCAGGCCCAGAACAGAAACAAGTCCAGCGAGCGGACGAAACCGGGCGGCTTGTCGAGTATCGCCTGTTTCAGCGTGTCGATATAATCCTGATCCTTGGCGTCGCGCACGAACAGCGCATTGCCGTAGGTCGAGTCCACTCCGCGCACGCCGTAAAACGCGCCGACCATATCCTTGAAAGTCCCGTATTTTATGTGGGTGACATTGGCGTCCAACAACTGCGTGAAATGAAACTTGGCGCCGGTGACATTAGCCTGCGACAGGTTGGCGCCGGTCAGATCGCTGTGGGAAAAATCGCAGCCTCGCAGGTCGGCGCCCGTGAAATCCGCGCCGCGCAGATTGGCGCCGCGGAAATCGGCCTTTCGGCAGTCGGTGGCGGACAGGTCCGCGCCCTCGAGATCGGTTTCCTGCAGGATCGCGCCACGCAGGTCCGCCTTATAAAGCGCGGCCTTGGTCATTTTGGCTTCTGTCAGTTCCGCCTCGGCCAGCACGGATTTCTTGAGGTTGGCGCTGGACAGGCTGGCTCGATAGAAATCGCTGCGGGAAAAATCGATTTCGGCGAGGTTCTTACGAGAGAGTTTGACTTCAGCGAATTCGCCGTCGGTCATCGCGTCGGGGCGGGTTTTCAATGCGGCGAAACTGGTTTCCCAGTTGGCTTCGCTGGTTGACGTCGCGGATTTGGAACCGGTCTCCTGCGGGATGCTGCCCTGTTTCGTCACGACTGATTTCACCCTTCGAGGAGCTTGCCAATTTTTTCCAGCAGCCTTTTCAGATCTACCGGCTTGGTATCATAGTCGTCGCAGCCTGCTTCCAGCGCTTTTTCCATATCGCCGGCCATGGCATGTGCGGTCAGGGCGATGATGGGGATCGTCTTGGTCTTGTCGTCGTCCTTCAGGTGGCGGGCGGCTTCCCATCCGTCCATGACCGGCAGGCTCATGTCCAGCAGGATCAGATCGGGCAGTTCGGCCCGGGCCATATCGACGCCCTGCTTGCCGTCGAAGGCCATCTGAACCTCGAAACCGCGCTTTTTCAGGCGGCGGGACAACATATCCCTGTTCATCTCGTTATCTTCGACCAGCAGTAACCGTGACATGGCATTCCCCGTTGTTTTCCAAAATTGTAGTCAATGTTTCTGGACTAAGCAAACAAACTCGGGCACTGACACTCAGTCTGAGCGCGAAAGCAGCCGCTCAACAAGTTTTCGCACATGCATTTCTATCATGATTTCGAATTGCTCGGGCGTATCGAACATGTGGAATGCGCTGGCATAAGAGCCATCGTCGCCCATCAGGTGTTTTTCCACATAGGCCTTGAGGCGGTCGATCTGATCGATCCGCTCCAGCACTTCGGCCTTGTCCTGCAATGAAACGGTCGGCGCGCCGCCCTTGCGATAGAGCAGCATTTCGGGGAAGCCGTTTTTCAGATAACCGCTCAGGGCGTCCTCGAATTCGAATGCGGTCCCGGAGTCGTAGATCGTGCCGTCGGGACGGGTGATCGTGTCGGGCAGGGGCGATCCTATTCGGCTCCACAGTATGCCGATATAGATTTCGGTTTCGCGGGGCGGGTGGATCTGGGCCTGAAACGTGTCGGAGGCCAGCAGCGGTTCCTCTTCCCAAAGGATCGGGATCATCAGGGCCCGGCCGGTGAATTCATCGTTCAGGCGGCCCAGCACTGATTTCACGATCAGGCGCTCTGGGATTACGTCGCCCGGCGACGAGATGAATACCTTGATCTGCCGTGCTGCGTTGCGGCGCAGCCGGACCTTTTCCAGACAGGCGTTGATGCGCGCGGTCAGCAGGATTGGATTAAAGGGCTTTGCGATATAGTCCTCGGCGCCGCTGAGGATGCATTGCACGACGAGCGAAGAGTCGTCCGAGGCCGACAGCATGATGACCGGAATGGAGCGCAGACGCGCGTTTGCCTTGATCTCCTGCAACGTTTCGAGCCCGGACAGGCCGGGCATCATCTGGTCCAGCAGGATCAGGTCGAATTTGCGCTCAGCCAGCAGTTCGAGCGCCTCGCGCCCCGATCCGACCGCGACCGAAACATAGCCGCCGCGTTCCAGACGACGTGTCAGCAACTCGCGGTTCGCCGGGTCGTCATCGACGATAAGTATCTCGCCGCCGATACCGGCAATGGTGGCGGGGGCCGCTTCCGGTGACGGCTTTGCAGTGGCAGGCTCGGTGCTTTCGATTTTGCTTTCGGCGTGGCCCAGCAGGTCCGGATCGATGTCCTCCAGCATCGACACCACCAGCTTCTGCGCGTCCGCAATGTGGTTCAGATCGCCCAGTATTTCGGTGCGTTCATCGTCGATCGCATCCTCGCGCAGCATCTCGGTGTATCCGGCTATGTGGTTGAGTTGCAGGCGCATCTGGAACTGCGCGTCCTGAATGTTGATCTCTTCCGGCGAGGACTTGGTGTCGCCGAAGAACTGGTCGACCTGCGCCAGAAGTTTCTGTCCGGCGGTATGGATCGCCTGAAGGTCATGCTGACAGGCCTTCAGGTCCTCTTCGTCCATGTCCTCTTCGATAAGTTCGGCATAGCCCATGATATGCCCGACCGGCGTGCGCAGATCGTGACGCAGATTGGATAGTCGGGTTTTGAAATCGTCAGGTTTGGCGTCGGAACTTGCCATGGATCAGCCTGCCGCGGGGGGTTCGTGTTCACGGTGATAGCGGTGCACGCTCCACAGATAGATCTCGACCAGCGCCTTGTCGGCCAGATCGCGGATGATCCGCCTGCCGTCCGCAGCGGTTTCCGTCGATTTCAGCTGCATGGCGGCGGCTGCGAAATACCGATTCTGGTTCGAATATTGCCACAGCAGTTCGCGGGTCGCCATCTTGCCTTGGTACAGTTCCCAAACCGCCACCCATAGCGGCAGCAGGCCCATGAAAAATACCAGCCACGCTTTGCCGTCATAGCCCATCATGTCGAGGTGCAGCAAGGTTTTCTTGAAGAATATCAACGACAGGGCGCCCAGAACCGACCCTGCCAGCAAGGCCGTTTTTATAACCTCCAGCCGATGGTGCTGCTGGTGCAGTGCATGCAGTTTGCGTTTAAAATATCCGGCTTGGTCCTCGATCCATTGCTTTCGCACGGTTTCGATCGCGTCCATGCCGCGGTCGTGGCCGAAATAGACCAGGGGTTCGGCACAGCGCACGGCATCCTGCAACCACTCGAACCTTTCGAACCGGTCGACACTGGTGAGTTTCAGAATGCGGCGGAGCTGATAGTGCTCGCCCGCGCCCGATACCATCAAAAAGAACTGCACTCTCAGGGTCTCGGCCAGTGCGCGATAGGCCAGATGGTGGCTGAGCCAGTGATAGCGGTTGCTGATCCGGAAGCCGATAAAGCCGAGCACGAACAGGGCGATATAAAGCACCAGGAACGTCTTGATCGCCAGCAGCTTGGCGTACACCAGAAAGAACAAGCCCATGGCCCCCGCCATCAGGCCGAACATTTTGAACATCGTGTCGGAGTGCCACTGGTTGGCCTGCGCCAGTTGGTCGGCTCTGATGAACTCTCGGTCCAGTGCTTGCGCGTCCGGCGAACAGGTTTCGTCATCGGCTGCAATCAGCCCGTAAGCGGGGAGGTCTTTGCCCTTGTCCGACATCCGGTCGCCGTTATAGGCATCCAGACCCATCCAGCGCGTCCAGATATGGTCTGGGATATCGCTGTTCTGCCAGTAGCAGTCGCCGTTGGAATTGGAGATCAGCGTCACCGGCTCCGCGGGCATTTCGGCATCGGGATTGCTCTTGCGTTTCACCGGAAGCCAGACAACGACGTCGCCGCAGTCATTTGTCAGAACAGCGTCCATCGCGACCTTTGCGGGCGGGTTTCCCGCCTCACCGCTCAAATACCCCAGAACGACATCCGAAGTGCCGCCGGGCAGCCCGTTATCGGCGCCGTCCCAAACCGCGACCAGCAGGTTGGAGCGGCGGATTATATAGTCGCGCAGCATGGCATATTGCGCGTCCCTGTTGGCCGCGTCCGACAGGTCGGAAATACTTTTGCCATCGGAAACCGGCAGTTCCAGCACCTTTACACCGTCGCCTTTCACGAGACTGCGAAACTTTTCAAGGGCATCGCCGGTGAAGTCTTCGGAATAACTTTCCAGAGGCATGGGCAGAACGGCAGTAACCGCCATGTCCATTTCCAGCGCGACCTCGGTCGCGACAGTATCCGCGCCCTCTGCCAAGCCTGACACCAAGCGGATCGGAAGGTGCTGAAAACGTGACCGGATTTCCTTGAAAATGGTCTGCAACTGCTCGCGGAGCGCCGCAATATCGCTTTCCGCAATGTCGCGGTGGCCGGTGACGCTGATGACGAATTCCGGGGAAATGCTGGCCGCTGAAACTTTCGCGGACTTGTCGGGTGACTTCATTAAACCCTCTTTTTTCGGAGCGTGCTGCTCCGGCCTTGGGGCAGGACATCACGACAATTCATTGATGATACGGGATTTCTTTTAAAATGCAATCTTCGGCTGGTCGGCCTCCTTCGGAGTGGATGTCTTCGCTGCCCGCCTGAATTTTTTTACACAGCAGTATGATTTTGTGTAAAACTTGCTGCTGCAAGGGGGTGCCGAATGAACAAAGAAGAACCAAAGATCCGAATTGGCGACCGCGAAGAACTTATCTACATGCTCGCGGAAGCTGCCGCAATCGAACACAATGTCATGTGCTGCTATCTCTATGGTATCTGGAGCCTCAAGCGCGGCGAACAGGACGGCCTGACGCCGGAACAGGCCAAGATCGTGCAAGAATGGAAACGCGCAATGACCATGGTCGCGGTCGAGGAGATGACGCATCTGACACTGGTGGGCAACCTCGCCTGTGCCATCGGTGGAGCGCCGCACCTGTCGCACCCGAATTTTCCGATCCCGTTCGGCTATCACGCTTCCGGAATCGATCTGGAGCTGTTCGGATTTTCCCGGGCACTGATCGACCACGCAATCTTTCTCGAGCGCCCCGAAGGCATGGAACTGCATGACTCGCCCGAATTCGTGCACCCTTCCGATTACCATCGGACCCCGCCCAAGGGCACCATCATGCCCAGTGCGCAAGATTATGAAACGATCGGACACCTGTATCGCGGCATTTCACACAGTCTGGACGTCTTGTCGCGCAAACTGGGCGAGGAAGTCCTGTTCTGCGGCGATGAAGAGGATCAGATCAGCCCCGCAGATGCGCCTCTGCCCGGTTTGATGACTGTCACCGATCTGGCCAGCGCGCGGGAAGCTCTGGAAACCATCGTGGAACAGGGCGAGGGCGCGCCAGAGCATACCGAGGACTCGCACTATCAGGCGTTTGTGAACATGCGCAAGAACCTCGACGAAATGATGGCGAAGGACCCCGAATTCGAACCGGCCTTTCCGGTTGCCCGCAATCCGGTGATGCAAGAGCCTGTGGACCCCGAGGGCAAGGTTTGGATCACGAACCCCGAGGCGGTCAAGGTGCTGGATCTGGCAAACGCGATCTATAACCACATGCTGCGCTTTCTTGTGCAGAGCTTTGGTCGCGACCGCGAAGGCGCGGAGCACAAGCGCCTTTTCACAACGCTGGCCCGCGAAATGATGTCGGCCCTGACGCCTGTCTGTGAACATCTGGCCTCGCTGCCTGCCGGTCCGGAACATCCCGGCGTGAATGCGGGCATGACATTCACCATGCTGCGGGATATCGCCCGGCTGCCGGACGGGCATGGCGAAATGCGGGTCTTGTCGGAGCGGATCGAGGAAATGGCGCATCAGGCGGAACGGATTTTCCCCGAGGGCCACGAACTGGACGGCATTGCCGACGCGCTGCGCGGCATGGCTGCCAAGATCGTGATCCCCGGCGCGCCGCCCAAGCCGCCAAAGCACGAACCGCATGACGACAAGCCCAAGCCTGTCAAGTCGGAAGGCAAGAAAGACGAAGAAGAAGTCATTGGCCGCGAAGAAGGCGAGGACATGATCCTCAGTTTCGATACCAGCCGCTGCATTCATGCAAGGTTCTGCGTGCTCGGCGCGCCAGAGGTGTTTTTGGCGAACGTGGTCGGCAAGTGGATATTTCCGGACAAGATGGAGACCCAGACCCTGCGCGGAATTTGTCACAACTGCCCGTCCGGGGCGGTCAGTTATGAGCCCAAGGGTGATACCGCTCCAGAACCGGCCCCTTTGGTGAATGTGTTGAGGACACGCGAAAACGGCCCAAACGAAATCCGCGCGCCAATGCGGATCGACGGCGAGGACATAGGCTTCCGCGCCACGCTTTGCCGCTGCGGCAAGTCGAAGAACAAACCGTTCTGTGACAATTCGCACCGCGAGGCCGGCTTCATCGCCACCGGCGAACCCGCGACGAGGCAGTCTGAGCCGTTGGCCGTGCGTGATGGGCCGCTGGATATCGCGCCGCAAAAGAACGGGCCTTTGCAGGTTTCGGGTAATCTGGAAATCTGTTCAGGGACGGGTCGTAACGTGGATCGGGTCACCACTGTGCGACTTTGCCGTTGCGGCGGGTCCAAGAACAAACCCTTCTGCGACAACACGCATCTGAAGATCGGATTCAAATCGGACTGACGAAATACGGTTCGGAAGCTAAAGGAAACAGCATGCCCAAGGGGAACGATACTGCAGGCAATGGCAAGGCGAAAAAGCCTGTTGGCAACGGCGATCGGGACTCCTTGATCCGGATTATGGAGGAATGTCCGTTTCCAATACTCAGAATCGACCAGAGTGGCGAAGAACTTTATTGCAACTCTGCTGTCAGACAGGCCGAGGGTTTGCTGGACGAAAAGACCGGCAAGGTCGCTGACAACGTCATGCAGCTTGCCATGAAGTCTTTCAGGGACAAAGCCAGTATTCGTGTTGATGTCTCGGCGGGGGATGAGGTTTTTAATTTCCTGTTCAATCCGGTGATCGAAATGGGCTACGTCAACGCCTACGGTCGTGACGTGACCCAGATAAGGGCCGACCAGAAGCAGTTGGCCGGCGCCGCGAAATTTCCGTCCGAAAATCCGAATCCCGTCATGCGGGTGGAAGCGGATGGAAAAGTCCTGTTGGCAAATGATGCGGCCCGCACCATTGAAAACCTGCTGCGGCCGGGGGAACCTGAGTATCTGGTAGCCGAACTCGCCACCTGCGCCAAAGAGGCCGCCGAGGAAGGCGAATATCGCGAGATGGAGATCGAGCGTCACGGCGGCTATTTCCTGTTTACCTTCCGTCCGATCAAGGGCGAAAATTATCTGAATGTCTATGGCCGCGAGGTCACCGAGGAGCGTCAGGCCAAGGCGGCCCTGCTGCAGGCCAACAGCAAGCTGGAAAAGCGGGTGGCCGACCGGACCGCCTCTGTACGCTTGCTGCAGAATATCCTTTTGGCGGCGAACAGCGCCGAAACCTTCGAGGCTGCCGTTCAGGGCGTGCTGCACGAGGTCTGTACCTATGCCGGATGGCAGGTCGGGCACGCCTACGTCGTGAACGAAAAGGAAGAGGGCACACCGCTGGTTCCCACGGGAATATGGCACATAGAGGATGCGAAAAGCGCGTCCTCGCTGGTTGATATGACCGATACCATGCGGTTCGGGTCGTCAGCTGATCTGCCGGGACGGGTTGTCAATAACGGGCAGGCGGTGTGGGTCGAGGACTTGTCGCAGGAAACGGACTTTCCGCGACTGAAATTCACAGAAAAGGCGGGAATTGCCTCTGGCATGGCCTTTCCGATCCTGCTGGACGACAACGTGATCGGTGTGCTGGAGTTCTTTTCCAAAAAGCGGGCCGCTCCGGATGTCGAGATCATAAAGACCATGGGCCACGTCGGCACGCAGCTCGGCGCGGTCGCGGAACGCAAGCGCGCGGAAGCCGCCTTGGCCGAAAGCCAGGAAGAGGCTGCCGTCGCCCATTCCCGCCTTATGGATGCGATTGAAGCAATGGGGCAGGCCTTTGCTCTGTTCGACAAGGATGACAACATCGTTCTGTTCAACAAAAGGTACAGAGACCTGTTTGTTGGGTTCACAGATGGTGTCGAACCGAAAATTGGAATGAGTTTCGAATTCGGTCTGCGCTTATCCGTTGGTCCCATGCACAGAGGTCTGAACGAAGAGGAACGCGAAGCGTGGATTCAACGCGTTTTAAAGACCCGGCGCGAGCAAAAAGTTCGAAAATCCGAAGACAAGATGCCGAGCGGACGCTGGTATCGCTCCGAGGGCTTTGAAACCCGGGACGGTGGAACCCTGTCAATCTTTACCGACATAACGGAAGAGAAAGAGCATGAGGCCGAGCTGGCCGAGCTAATAGAAGAGGTGGGCGAAGCCCGCGACGAGGCCGTCAAAGCCAATGCCGCCAAATCACAGTTCCTGGCAAATATGAGCCACGAACTGCGCACCCCGCTGAACGCGATTATCGGCTATTCGGAACTGCTGATCGACGACATGGAGGATGAGGGTCAGGAAGAGGCGATCCCTGACCTCAACAAGATACGAAACGCCGGCAAACACCTGTTGGGACTGATCAACGACATTCTGGACCTCTCGAAGATCGAGGTCGGCAAGATCGAACTCTTTGTCGAAGAGATCGACGTCAAAGACATGCTGGTGGACGTCTCGAATACGATCCAGCCGCTGATCGAGCAAAACGCGAATACGCTGGACATTAAGATCGACAAGAGTGTCGGTACAATTCGCAACGATCTGACAAAACTGCGTCAGAACCTGTTCAACCTGCTGTCCAACGCAGCAAAATTCTCAAAAAACAGCAAGATCAACTTAATGACCCGGATCGTGCCGTCGGAGGATGGCGATCTGCTGGAAATCAGCGTAACCGACAGCGGCATAGGCATGACCGAGGACCAAATGGCCAAGGTGTTCGATCCGTTCACGCAGGCCGACGCCTCGACGTCAAAGGAATTCGGCGGCACCGGCCTGGGCCTGACGATTACCCGTGAATTCAGCCGCAAGATGGGCGGGGATATCACGGTTCAAAGCAAGCCGGGGAAGGGCACGACCTTCACCATGACGGTTCTGGCCGACGGCACCGGCAATGTGGCACCGGAAACCGCGCCGGTGGCCCGTCCGCGCAAGGACGTATCCGAAGACGCGCCACTTGTCCTGATCATCGACGACGATGCCAATGTCCGCGACCTGTTGTGCCGCAACCTGAATCTGGAGGGTTACCGTACGGAAGAAGCGCCTGACGGAAAGGCCGGTGTAAAGATGGCGGCGGAGTTGCAGCCTGACATCATCACGCTTGATGTGATCATGCCGCAGGTCGACGGATGGAGCGTTCTGACCGAACTGAAGGCGAACAAAAAGACCCGCGACATTCCGGTGATTATGGTGACAATCGTAGAGGACAAGAACCTCGGCTTTTCACTGGGGGCGGCGGAATACCTCAACAAACCAGTGGACCGCAAGAAACTGGTCAGCACGATAACGAAGTTCGTCGGAGACGGCGAAGACAGCACCATTCTGGTCGTCGAGGACGACGCCGATACCCGCGTCTTGCTGAAACGCTACCTTGAACGCGAGGGCCTTCAGGTGGCCGAGGCTGAAAACGGTCGCATCGGGCTCGAAAAAGTGGCCGAACTGAAACCTGCGATGATCCTGCTCGACCTTATGATGCCGGAAATGGACGGTTTCGAGTTTGTCGAGGAATATCGCAAACATCCCGACTGGCTGGACATTCCCGTTGTCGTGCTGACCGCAAAGACGCTTACCGAGGAAGACAAGAAGCGTCTGGAAGGCTGGGTGCACAGCCTTTACAGCAAGGGCGAGCGAAACATCGAGGGTGTTGTACAGGAGATCACCCAGAAGATCGGCGAAGCCGTCTAGGCTAAGGGTTGCCGCTCCACCGGTCGAGTTTCGGAATGTTGCGTGTTGCCAGCCAGGCCAGGAATTTCGGCCAGCCATTTCGTTGCAGGGCGTGGATGACGAGGTGCTGCATGCTGGTGACCTTGATCTCGGGTTGCAGGAAGACGCCGTTGTCATAGCAGAGAGAGCAATATTTGGTGCTGTGGGTTTTGCCGTCCTTTTCCAGACCGCCGCCTTTCGGGTCCTTGCTGAGCGGCATGCCGCAGCTTTGGCAAATTTGTCTGGCCATTTCGGTTATCCTCCCCTGCGGCGAATGCCGTGTTGTGAATGATAATAGCATAGTCTGAACCGATGCAGGGCGAGCTTTTTTGCGCCACGGAGGCGCGCAATTATTTTCACGAGGCTTGTCAAATTTCCATGTCTTTGAAAGTAATAAGACCAACCGCCGCGAATTGACCGGTCTTCTGAAAGGAAAGACGGAATGACACTCATCGTATTCCTGACCGAGCTTGCGGGGGCGACCGTCCTGTTGCTCTATGCTGTGCGTATGGTCAGGACCGGGATCGAGCGCGCCTTCGGATCGTCGTTCCGACGGGTCGTGATGTCGACGACGAACCCGCTGCGGGCTGCGCTGACCGGCGTGGTGATGGGTGTCGTGATGCAAAGCTCGGCGGCTGTCGGGCTGCTGGTGGCGGGATTTTCCGGGGCCGGGGGGCTGAGTTTCGGGACCGGTCTGAGCATTATGCTGGGCGGTGACCTCGGGTCCGCTCTGCTGATACAGGTTCTGTCGATCCGGCTCGATTGGCTGGTGCCGCTGCTGATCGCGGTGGGCGGAGGTTTCTTCATCCGGTTCGAGCGTCGCCCTTTACGGCAGGCGGGGCGCATTCTGCTTGGCATCGCCTTTATCCTGATCGCGTTGCGTTTCCTGCGCGAAACCATGGACCCGATCCGTGACAGTGCCTTTCTGCCCTCGATCGCGGGATATCTGGCCAAGGATTTCATAACCGCATTTATCGTCGGGATCGGGCTGGCCTTCGTGATGCATTCGAGTGTCGCCGTCATTCTGATGTGCGTTACGCTGGTAGCCATTCAAACCATCCCGGTTTCGGCGGGCGTATCGCTGATACTGGGTGCGAATTTCGGCAGTGCCCTGATACCGATCTGGCTGAGCCGCACCCTGAACGCGACGGGGCGGCGGGTGCCTCTGGCGAACCTGCTGCTGCGCGGGTCCGGAGCGGTCGTGGCTCTTTTACTGGTCAATAATTTTGCGGTTCTGCCGTATCTGGGCGGGCTCGACACGGCGCAGACGCTGATCAACGTGCATATTCTTTTTAATACGGTGATGTTGCTGTGGCTGCCGTTTTGCAAGAAGCTCGAGGCGCCCTTGAAGACGCTGCTTCCGACAGTGGCCGGGGACGACAGCGATCTTCCATTTACGCGCCGCAGTGTTCTGGACGAAAGCGCGCTCGATAAACCCAAGCTGGCGCTCGCAAGCCTGAAGCGGGAAGTTCTGCGTATGTCGGAGGTGGTCGAGGCGACAATGGCGCCCGTCATGGAGATTTATCTGGACTTTGACCCGAAGCGCGCGGCCGCTTTGCGGCGGCACGATAAATACGTGAATTTCGCGCTGGATAACATCCGCCGTTACGTCGCGGCGATGTCGGCCCGCAAGATGACAAAGCAGGAACTGAAAAAGGCCCGGGAACTCACTGAATATGCGATCGCACTGGAATCCGCCGGCGACATTGTCGTCAAGCGCCTGCTGGCTCTGGCAGAAGAAAAGGCCGACCTTTCAATCCGGTTTTCGAAAGCGGGCAGGGAAGAACTGATTTCCATGCACGAACGCGTCATGGCAAATATGGATCTGGCCTCGAATGTCCTGATTTCGGACGATTTGGAAAGCGCCCGCCTGCTGCTGGAAGAGAAAGCCGAGATGAACAGGTCGGAACGCTCCAATCGCCGCAAGCATCTGAAACGGCTGAGTGCGGGGGAAGAGATCAGTTTTCAGTCCAGCGACATACACCTTGAAACGTTGCGCTGCTTCAAGGATTTTAACAGCGAGATAGCAACGGTCGCCTATCCGGTTTTGTTCAGCAGCGGTCAGTTGTTGGAAACCCAACTGATCCACGAACTGGATCAGGACATACTCGAAGACGAGTAAGATGCCGGAAAGCGAGCGCGGTGAGAGGCCCGCGATATTGCGTATTTCCGGTTTATGCGGCCGTTGGCTCGTGCTAGATCGCCACTCGATAACCCATAGCTGCCAGAGGAACACAAGATGACCGATAAATTTGCCATCTACCCCAGCCTGAAAGACAAGACTGTTTATGTCACCGGCGGCGCGTCCGGCATTGGCGCTGAAATTGTACGTGGGTTCGCGGAGCAGGGCGCGCGCGTCGGGTTTGTCGATCTGGATGAAAAGGGTGGCAAGGCGCTGGCGGCGGAGCACGAAAACGTTGCGTTTGCCCGATGCGACCTGCGCGATATTGAAAGCCTCAAGACGGCCTTCGCGGAATTGCGTGCGCAGCTCGGACCGGCCACGGTACTGGTCAACAATGCCGCGCGGGATGATCGCCACGACTGGCGGGACGTCACGCCGGAGTATTGGGATGAACGCATGGAAACCAACCTGCGGCACCAGTTCTTTGCCATTCAGGCCGTCGCGCCGGATATGATCGCGGCTGGCGGCGGGTCTATCATCAATATGGGTTCGAACAGCTGGTGGGAAGCGGTGGGCGGATTCCCGGCCTATGCCACGGCAAAAGCCGCCGTGCACGGGCTGACGCGGACCATGGCGCGCGACCTCGGCCAGCACCGCATTCGTGTGAATGCGGTCGTGCCCGGATGGATCATGACAGAGCGGCAAAAAGAGCTTTGGGCGACGCCTGAAGCCTTGGAGGCGCATCGTCAGAACCAGTGCCTGCCGGACCTGATCGAGCCCGTTTATGTTGCACGCATGGTCCTGTTTTTGGCTTCGGACGACGCGAAAATGTGTACCGCCGGCAGCTACATGGTCGAAGCCGGATCTATCTGAGCCGGGCTCCGTTGATCTTTTGCGCCGAGGCGGCTTCTTTAATGTAGCAGACTGTGAGGCCGTTTGGCGGTCTGGTCTTGCGTCGGCTTCGGCCCGATGTCGCTTTGTGCCGGTTAAGTGTCGCCATTTGCAGGGACCGTACCTGACCGCGCACCTAGCCTCACCAATATTCAGCCGACGATCCATACGGTGAGAGAAGTCGGGTGCGTGCATAAGTGCACTTGGGCAATAGTGCGATTCACCAGGGGCGGATTGAAATCTCAAAGCGATTTGATTTCATAAGAATGTCGTCTAAGTTGTTCTGTAGGTTTGAAAAAAGCTTGTCGTTGAACTCCTGTCAGAAGTGTGCTTTCATGCCTCACACAAATAATACAAACAAGAAACCGGTGTGAGTGTCCGTAAGTCCACACCTAGCCAATAATTACGGGGAGAGAATATTTGAAGGACGGAAACAACGAAGACGGCTTTGTTGTCTTTGATCACGTGCAAAAGAGCTATGACGGCGAAGTGCTTGTGGTTAAGGACCTGAATCTTTCTATCGGCAGGGGTGAATTCCTGACGATGCTCGGCCCGTCGGGTTCGGGCAAGACGACTTGCCTGATGATGCTGGCAGGTTTTGAAACCGCAACTCACGGCGATATTCGGCTTGGAGGCAAGCCGATCAACAACATCCCGCCGCACAAGCGCGGTATCGGAATGGTCTTTCAGAACTATGCCTTGTTCCCTCACATGACCATCGCGGAGAACCTATCGTTTCCGCTGGAAGTGCGGAACATGGATAAATCCGAAAGGGAAAAGAAGGTGCAACGTGCCTTGGACATGGTCCAGATGGGCTCTTTCGGTGGCCGGCGTCCCGGACAGCTGTCCGGTGGCCAGCAGCAGCGGGTCGCTTTGGCGCGGGCTCTGGTTTTCGAACCTGAACTGGTGCTTATGGACGAACCGCTGGGGGCGCTCGACAAGCAGTTGCGCGAACACATGCAGTTCGAGATCAAGCGGATTGCAGACAACCTTGGCATTACCGTTGTTTACGTGACGCATGACCAGACAGAAGCGCTGACCATGTCCGACCGTGTCGCCGTTTTCGATGATGGCCGCATTCAACAGCTTGCCCCGCCGGACCAGTTGTATGAAGCACCTGAAAACAGCTTCGTGGCGCAGTTCATCGGCGAGAACAACACGATGGAAGGCGTCGTCAAGGAAATCAAGAACGGCGTCGCGCTGGTCGAACTGGACGGTGGAGAAATAATCGACGCCAAGCCGGTAAACGTTTCGGAAGCAGGTCAGCGTACCCGCGTTTCGATCCGACCAGAGCGTGTGGAATACAACAAGGAACGCCTCCACGCCGATGCACATACGATCAAGGCAGAAGTTCTCGAGTTCATCTATATGGGTGACATTTTCCGCACGCGCCTGCGTGTCGGCAAAAACGAGGACTTCATCGTCAAGACACGGAATGCGCCCGACCAGGTGCGTTTGAAACCGGGCCAGCAGATCGAAATCGGCTGGTTGCCAGAAGATTGCAGAGCGTTAGACGCCTGATCGCGCTACGCTATGCTTTGTTGAGCCAAATATGGCCAATGAGGGAAGCCGGCACGGCCTTTGCTGTGCCGGATAAAACAACAAAAGTTCAACAGATGGAGAAACCAAAACATGAACTTGTCCAAAACAATGATGTGCACCGGAGCAGCAATCCTGTTCGCGAGCGGCGCCATCGCAGAAGATATGACGATTGTGTCCTGGGGCGGCGCCTACTCGGCATCCCAGGATAAAGCGTACCATCAACCGTACATGGAAATGAATCCGGACGTGAATATCATCAATGATGAGAGTTCACCCGAAGCTGTGGCAAAACTGCGGGCGATGAACGAAACAGGCAACATTACCTGGGACGTGGTCGATGTTACTGGTGAGAGTGCAATTCGTCTGTGTGACGAAGGTCTCGCCATGGAGATCGACTTCGACGAGATGCTCGAGCCTGCACCGGACGGCACGCCCGCCTCGGAAGATTTCGGCGACATGATCGTGTCCGACTGCTTTATTCCACAGATCGTGTATTCCACGACATTGGGCTATCGGACCGACCTCGTTGGCGACACGCCTCCTACCAGCATGTGCGCGCTGTTTGACCTTGAAGGCTATCCGGGCAAACGGGCCTTGGAAAAGCGCCCGATCAACAACATGGAATGGGCTCTGATGTGCGACGGCGTCGCCAAGGAAGATGTCTATGACGTTCTTGAAACAGAAGAAGGTCAGGACCGTGCGTTTGCGAAACTTGACACCATCAAGTCGGAAACAATCTGGTGGTCCTCAGCAGCCGAGCCGATCCAGGCTCTGGCCGATGGCGAGGTCGTCATAGCTTCGACATATAACGGACGTCTGTTCTCTGCAATCGCAGAGCAGGATCAGCCGATCGCCATGCTCTGGGACGGTCAGGCTTTCGACCTCGACGGCTGGATCATTCCCGCCGGTCTGCCTGACGATCGCCTGGCGCGCGCTCTCGACTATGTCCGCTTCGCGACTGACACCCAGCGTCTTGCTGATCAGGCCAAGTACATCTCTTATGGTCCAGCGCGTAAGTCCTCGGCTCCGCTGGTCGGCAAACACGCCGAACTGGGTATCGATATGGCTCCGCATATGCCGACAGACCCTAAGAACGTCACCGAAAACGCTTTCCTCTACAACTACCTGTGGTGGGCTGATTACCGTGACGACCTGGACTCTAAGTTCCAGGCATGGTTGGCTCAGTAATCTGATCTGAATAAGGGGAGGGCGCCTCGGGGCGCCCTCCCTGAAACCGGTGAAAAGCCGGAAAAATCGAGACTAACAGGGAAAAAATCATGAGCGACGCAACGAAAAAAGAAGCTGTCCTGTCTGCTGATGGCGTACCGCTGAAACGAAGCTTGGCGAAGGCTTTGAGGCGGGAAAAGCTGAGGGCGCTGATGCTGATCGCGCCGCTTTTGATTTTCGTCCTGATCACTTTCATAGCGCCGATTGCCGACATGTTGTTCCGGTCGGTAGAGAACAATATTGTGGAGGACACGCTCCCCCGAACGGTTGTCGAGCTGCGGAAGTGGAATCCCGAGGAGCAGGATGTGCCCCCCGAACCGATATACCGGGCGTTCTTCTTTGATCTTTTTGTGGCCGCCGAAGCCAAGCAGCATACCCGTCTGGGTTCACGTCTGAACTATGAGCGGACCGGCATTTCCTCCATGTTCCGCTCCAGCGGGCGCAACATGGATGACATTGGCAAACTTTACAAAGATCCGATGGAGGATCTGGACGACAACTGGGATGAAGCCGCATTCTGGTACGAATTGATGAGCGGCTCCGGTTCGGGCGACACCGCCCTGCTGGAAGAGCAGCGCATCCGGGTGGCGAACCTGACCGAAACGGACGTGTCCGGCGACATCGGCTTTGTTCCAGGGGCCGAGATATCGGAACTTCTGCCGCGCGCAGCACGCGAATACACCGCATTCGCGATCTACACCAACAAGCTCGATGAAGATGTCGTCGCGGAAGAAAAGCCTTGGGAATCGGTCCATGCCGCGCTTGGGCTGGACCTGCAGGACGGCGCAGCGGCGCGCGTTGCGGGCTATTCCGGTCCCGGCGCCGAGCAGCTGAAAACACTGGCGGACAACCTTGATGTTCTGCCGGTAGTCGATTTTCGCGAAGCTTTCGTGGATATCGACAAAGAATGGGTCGACAAGGATATCTGGGGAACGATCAAGATATTCTCTTCGAAATACACCGGCGGTTATTTCCTGAACTCGGTCGACCTTCAAAAGACTCCCGAGGGCATAGAGAAGCGCGATGAAGACCAGCGTATCTATATCACCCTCTTCGGGCGCACCATCTTCATGTCGCTGACGATCATGATAAGTTGTGTTTTTCTTGGCTATCCGATCGCCTTCCTGTTGGCGAACCTGCCGGCCAAGACGTCGAACCTGTTGCTGATCCTGGTCTTGCTACCTTTCTGGACCTCGCTGCTGGTGCGAACTTCGGCCTGGAAAATCCTATTGCAGCAGCAAGGGGTCATAAACGATATCTTGGTCTGGATCGGCCTGGTGGACGACGCCAACCGATTGGTGATGATCAACAACCAGTTCGGTACGATCGTGGCGATGACGCACATTCTGTTGCCGTTCATGATCCTGCCGCTTTACTCGGTCATGCAGACCATTCCCGAGACATATGTTAGGGCGGCCAAGTCGCTCGGAGCGACGAACTGGACGGCCTTCTGGCGGGTGTACTTTCCGCAATCGATACCTGGCATCGGCGCGGGGTGTATCCTCGTGTTCATCCTGTCGATCGGTTACTACATCACGCCTGAACTGGTCGGCGGCACCAAAGGTGTCTTTATCTCGAACCGGATTGCCTACCACATCTCCAGCTCTTTGAACTGGGGTTTGGGTGCTGCACTTGGCACCATCCTGCTGGCGGCAGTCCTTATCCTGTACTGGGCCTACGACAAGATCGTCGGCATCGACAACGTGAAACTGGGGTGATCCAATGAACAAGCTACCACCATATGCGACCCTCGGCCAAACGATCTGGTTCTACGGCTTTCGCGTGATCTGCGGTTTAATCTTCTTTTTCCTGATCGCGCCGATCGTCGTAATCATTCCCTTGAGCTTCAACGCAGAGGATTTCTTTACTTTCACACCGGAAATGCTGGCCTTCGATCCTGCTGGCTATTCGCTAAAGCACTATAGGGATTTCTTTACGAATTCCGATTGGCAGGGCGCCTTGTACAACTCC
>JBFFQS010000006.1:0-26170 GCA_041573315.1 Amylibacter sp.
GTCGGGCTTGATGGCTGGAAAACCGCAGGCGAGCTGGACGAACTGGCGCAACTGTTCACCGTGCTGCCGCCCCCGCCGCCGCAAGTCGAAAAGGTCTGGCACTTAGCCGTGGACGGCAAGACCAGCGGCCCGTACAGCCGCGCCGAACTGGGCCGCATGGCCGAGGCGGGCGAACTGTCGCGCGACACCCATGTCTGGACCGTCGGGCTCGACGGCTGGAAAACAGCCGGCGAACTGGACGAACTGGCGCAGCTCTTCACCGTCCTGCCGCCCCCGCCCCCGGCACCCAAACCGGCCCCGAAAGAATAGCCGGTTCCGCCGCGCGATGACGCCCTCCGAACAAGAGCACCGTTTCCCCTGCGACCAGTGCGGCTCCGACCTGCGCTATTCGCCGGGCACGGAGCTGCTGATCTGCGACCATTGCGGCGCACAGCAGCCGATCGAGGGCCACAGCATCTGGCGCAACGACGCGATCCGCGAGCTGGATTTCCGAAAGGCGCTGGCCGACGGGTTGTCAGACACCGAAATGTCCGACGTCCGCATGTTCGCCTGCGAAAACTGCGGCGCGCATGTGGAGTTCGAGCCCGACACCCACGCCGCCGAATGTCCGTTCTGCGCCACGCCGATCGTCACCGGAACAGGAACCGAGCGCCAGATCAAGCCGCGCGGACTGCTGCCCTTCGCGCTGGACGAAGACGCCGCGCGGGACGAGATGCGCAACTGGCTCGGCCGGCTTTGGTTCGCGCCGAACGGCCTGCAGCAATACGCCCGCAAGGGCCGCAGGATGCAGGGCATCTATGTGCCCTTCTGGACCTATGACGCGGACACCAAATCCGAATACACCGGCCAGCGCGGCACGGTCTACCACGTGAAATCAGGCAAGAAGACCGTAACCCGCGTCCGCTGGCGCCATGTCTCGGGCCGCGTGGCGCGGTTTTTCGACGACGTGCTGGTGCTGGCGACCCGCAGCCTGCCCAAGAAATACACCGACGCGCTGGCGCCATGGGACCTGTCGCTGCTGGAGCCATACCAGCCGGAGTTCCTCGCCGGCTTTCGCGCCGAGGGCTACACCGTGACGCTGGAGGACGGCTATACCGAGGCGCTGGATTACATGGACCGCATGATCCGGCGCGACATCCGTTTCGACATCGGCGGCGACCGGCAAAGGATCGACAGCGTCCGGACGCAGATCAGCGACGTCACCTTCAAGCACGTCCTGCTGCCGGTCTGGCTCGCGGCCTACAAATACCGTGGCAAGACCTATCGCTTCGTCGTCAACGGCCAGACCGGCGCGGTGAAGGGCGAACGTCCATGGTCGGCGATAAAAATCGCCTTCGCGGTGCTTTTGGGCCTGATTATCGCGGGAATATGGGGCTACTATTCAAACCAGAACTGAACGCCCGCCCGAGAAGGACTGAAAAAGCATGTTCCCCTTTCGCGACCACAACCCGTCCGGCAGGACGCCCTATGTGACATGGGCGCTGATCGCGATCAACATCACCGTCTTCCTGACATACCTGCCGATGTTCGGCGACGAACGGGCGATGATGATGTTTCTCAATGACTGGGCGATGTTTCCCGACCGGGTGTCGCTCGGAACGCACCTGATCACGCCGCTGACCTCGATGTTCCTGCACGCGAGCATCCTGCACATCGCGGGAAACATGCTGTTCCTCTATATCTACGGCGACAATGTGGAGGACAGGCTCGGCCACGTCGGCTTCGCGCTGTTCTACCTCGCCTGCGGCCTTGCCGCCGCCGGGCTGCATGTCGCGACCAATCCGTCTTCCGGGGTCCCGGTGGTCGGCGCATCCGGCGCCATCGCGGGCGTCATGGGGGCCTACCTGCTGCTGTTTCCCAAGGCGCGGATCGACATCGCGCTCATCCTGTTCATCTTTATCCGGGTCTTTACCCTGCCCGCCTATATCGTTCTGGGTTTCTGGGTTGTGTTTCAGCTGGTCAGCGGCTTTTCCACGCTCGGCTTCGACGGCGGAGGCGTCGCCTACTGGGCGCATATCGGCGGCTTCCTCGCAGGTCTCCTGCTGGTCATTCCGGTGTGGCTGCGGCTCGGCGGACCAGCCTTCTGGCGGCGCAGCCTCTATCAGCCGCCGCACAAACCCACGTTCGAGACGCGCGCAACCAGCATCCCCGTCGTGCGCCGAAAACGACGCAGATAGGCAAACGGTTTCGCGCTCATTGAAACCTGCAAAGCGCCCGGCGGACCTGCGCCACAAACGCGGCCCCCATCAGTGCCGGAGGCACAGCCTCCCGGCAAGCCCGCTAAGCCGTAGGCCCGTCCGCCCGCACAGCGCCGGCGGGAACCCTCAGGCCTCCAGACACCAGCGCATAATCGCTTTTTGCGCATGCAGCCTGTTTTCGGCCTCGTCGAAGACAACGGAATGCGGCCCGTCCATGACCTCGGAGGTCGCCTCTTCCTCGCGGTGCGCCGGCAGGCAGTGCATGAACAGCGCGTCTTCCCTTGCATGCGCCATCAATTCGGCATTCACCTGATAGGGCCGCAGCAGGTTGTGCCTGCGTTCGCGGGCCGACACCGGGTCATGCATCGAGACCCACGTGTCTGTAACCACCAGATCGGCGTCCTGAACCGCCTTCTTCGCATCGCGCTCGATGTTGATATGCGCGCCCTTCTTGCGGGCATAGCCGATGAACTCCGGCTCGGGGTCGAGGCTTTCGGGTCCCGAGAACGTCATGTCGAAGCCGAACTGTCCCGCGGCATGCAGGAAGCTGGCGCAAACGTTGTTTCCGTCGCCCAGCCAGACCACCTTCTTGCCCTTGATCGGGCCGCGATGCTCTTCATAGGTCAGGATGTCGGCCATGATCTGACAGGGATGCGTCCGGTCTGTCAGGCCGTTTATCACAGGCACCGAGGCATATTCCGCCAGTTCCAGCAGAACGCTTTCGTCGAAGGTCCGGATCATGATCATATCCACATAGCGCGACAGAACCCGCGCCGTGTCGGCGATGCTTTCGCCGTGGCCGAGTTGCATTT
This sequence comes from Amylibacter sp., assembly GCA_041573315.1. Lineage (GTDB taxonomy): Bacteria > Pseudomonadota > Alphaproteobacteria > Rhodobacterales > Rhodobacteraceae > Amylibacter. The sequence continues at coordinate 3,011 of JBFFQS010000006.1, forward strand.
CGCTGCCCGACAGCACCATCGACTGGCCGCCCATCTGGCGCACGCCCATGTCGAAAGACACCCGCGTCCGGGTGCTGGGTTTCTCGAAGATCAGCGCGACCATGCAGCCCGCCAGGGGGGTCTCGTCGTCCGCCGTTCCCTTTGGGCGGCCAGCGCGCGCGGTCTTCATGGCATGCGCCTGATCCAGAATGCCGCGCAGGTCGGCGGCCTCGGTTTTGTGGATATCCAGAAAATTGTTCATAGCATCGGTTCTTTCATATTTGCGGCGTTGGTCCTGCCGCGGGTCCTGCAAATGGGTTTTCGGATGCGGCCGGCGCTAGGCAAAGGTCATCACCTGAACCGGCGCACCGCCGCCGTCGGTCGCCATACATCGGAGCCGGAACCCCGACCGGCGATAGGCGGCAATGGCGCGCGTGTTTGCCGGCGACGGATCGACCGCGACCATGGCCGCGCCCTGCGCCAGCAGCTGCCGTGCCCGCGCGGCCAGATAGCCCGAGCCATGCCCCCGTCCGAGGTAGTCGGGATCGCCCAGAAACGTGTCCAGCCCGCGCGCGCCGCGCGGCAGCCCGGCGTATTGCGGCATCTCTTCAGACAGCGCGTCGTAATCCTGCACATAGGCGAACGGATGCCCGTCCAGTTCGACGATCCGCATGTCCGTCGCGTCATCGTCGATGTCCCGGTCGAACAGCGCGAACTCCGTCGCGGCGTCGCCCCACCAGGCCGCGACATGCGGCTGCGCCAGCCAACTGCGCAGCAGCGGATAGTCGGCGCGGGTCATCTTGCGGAACCGGTACTCATGTCGCATCCGCCGGCACCATGGACGCCTCGATGGACGCGGCTGCCGCGCCCAGCCGGCTGACGGCTTCCTGCGCCTCCTGCGCCGAGATGTTCAGCGCCGGCAGCAGCCGCACGACATTTTCCGCCGCCGGCACCACCAGCAGGTCGGCGTCATAGCAGGCGGCTACGAGATCGGTGTTGGGAACCTTGCACTTCAGCCCCAGCATCAGCCCCTTGCCGCGCACCTCTTCGAACACGTCCGGATGGCTGTCCAGCAACTGGTTCAACCCTTGCAGGAACTGGCTCGAAACCTCCGTGACATGATCCAGAAAGCCGTCCTCGGCGACCGCGTTCATGACCTCGCAGCCGACGGCACAGGCCAGCGGGTTGCCGCCATAGGTCGATCCGTGCGTACCGGCCGTCATGCCGCTGGCGGCCTTCTCGGTCGCCAGACAGGCGCCCAGGGGAAAGCCACCGCCGATGCCCTTGGCCACGGCCATTATGTCGGGTTCGATGCCGCTGTTCTGATATTCGAACAGCTTGCCGGTCCGGCCCATGCCGCATTGCACCTCGTCCAGCATCAACAGGATGCCGTGTTCGTCACAGAGCTTGCGCATTCCTTCGAGGCAAACGCGCGGCAGGACCCTGATTCCGCCCTCGCCCTGAATCGGCTCGACCAGGATGGCTGCGGTCTTGTCGCCGACAGCGGCCCTCAGCGCCTCGTGGTCACCGAACGGCAGATGCACGAAGCCCGGCATAAGCGGGCCAAAGCCCTTGACCATCTTCTCGCTGCCGGCCGCCGCAATGGCGCCCGTGGACCGGCCGTGGAAGGCTCCCGCGAAGGTAATGATCTCGGTGCGCTTAGGCTGGCCCTTTTCGTAGTGGTACTTGCGCGCCATCTTGATCGCGCACTCGATCGCCTCGGTGCCCGAATTGGTGAAGAACACCGTGTCGGCAAAGGTCGCATCGACCAGTTTGGTCGCCAGCGCCTCCTGCTGCGGGATATTGTAGAGGTTCGAGGTGTGCCACAGCTTGCCGGCCTGCTCGGTCAGCGCCCGGACCAGCCGGGGATTGGCGTGGCCGAGGATATTGACCGCGATGCCCGCCCCCATATCGAGGAAACGTCGGCCCTTGTCGTCCACGATCCAGCTGCCTTCGCCTTTGACGAAAGTCAGGGGTGCGCGGTTGTAGGTGGGCAGGACATTTGGGATCACGGCGGTCGCTCCTCGGTTGAAAGAGATAGCTGTTTGACGCATAGCGAAGCCCAAGTCAATTCTTGCCTTTGCCCTTATCACAAAAGCCCGTGAAGGCTTTAGCCAGTCAGGGCTTTAGCCGGTATCCCGTCCGGAACCACTGCCAGCACAGTCCGGCCATCGCGGCGCAGAGCGCCAGATTGAACAGAAGGCCAGTCACGGGATCGGCGTCGGACGTGCCCAGAACGCCGTAGCGCATGCCGTCGATCAGATAGTGGATCGGGTTGAATAGCGTGATCGTCCGCATCACCGGCGGCAGCACCTCGACGCTGTAGAAGGTGCCGGACAGAAAACTCAGCGGCGTCACGACGAAATTGGTGAAAGCGTTCAGCTGGTCGAATTTCTCGACCAGTATCCCGATCACGAGGCCAACCAGCCCCAGCAGCAGGCTCGCCAGCAGCACATAAGCCGCCATCCACAGCGGATGGGCTATAGACAGCCCGATCGGCAGGAAAATCGCCAGGACGATCAGACCCGCCACCATCGCGCCGCGCGCCACCGCCGCCACGGCATAGCCCGCCACCAGTTCGGCCGCCGACAGGGGCGGCATCAGCGTATCGACGATATTGCCCTGTATCTTGGCCAGCAGCAGCGAACTGGAGGAATTGTTGAAGGCGTTCTGGATCACCATCATCATGCAGATGCCCGGCGCGAGGTAAAACAGGAACGGAACGCCCGCCATTTCGCCGCGCTGCGCCCCGAAGGCCAGATTGAAAATGACCACGAACAGCACGGCGGTGACCACCGGCGCCAGCAGGCTCTGCATCCAGATCGAGGCAAAGCGCATGATCTCGCGCTCGCTCAGGGTATAAAGTCCGATCCAGTTAACCCGCCCGAACTGCCGCACGCCCTGCTCTATCTGCTTTTTTTGTTCCAAATTCGGCCGCCTGACCCTGAAAACTGTATGGATCACCTTGTAACCGACCCAACAAAGGTTACAATAGAAACGATTTTGAATTTTCCCGCCGTTTTGAACCCTTCGTGGCGAATGAGCCGGAAATTGATGTGGAGTATGGAAATATGTCCTGGACCGACGAGCGCGTTGATCTGTTGAAAACAATGTGGGGCGAAGGCAAGTCCGCCAGCCAGATCGCCAAGGAACTCGGTGGTGTGACCCGCAATGCCGTGATCGGCAAAGTGCACCGGCTCGGCCTGTCGAACCGGACCACCCCGGCCAAGGCCAGGGAAGCCGCGCCCGCCAAGGAAAAAGCGCCTGCCGCCGCGAAACCTTCGCCGCAACCAGCGCCGAAACCGGCCGCCGAGGCGAAACCGGCGGACAAACCGCTGAACATCCCGCCACGCAAGCCGATCATCACTGCCGGCCAGCCGCTGCCGCCGCAGCCCTCGACCAACGAAATCAGCGAAGAGGCACTGGCCAATGTCGCCGCGATCGAGAAGAAGGCGAAAAAGCTGAAGCTGATGGAACTGACCGAGCGCACCTGCAAATGGCCCGTCGGCGATCCGGCGACGGAAGATTTCTGGTTTTGCGGCCTGACATCCGAGCAAGGAAAACCCTATTGCGAGGCGCATAACGCCGTTGCGTTCCAGCCGATGTCGGCGCGCCGCGACCGCCGCGCGCGGTGAACAGAGATCACACACAGACGAGATTTGTGGATTTTTCCGAAAAATCGCCTATCTTTGACCCATGATCAAATACACGCTCAAGTGCGAGAAAGACCACACGTTCGACAGCTGGTTCCAGTCGGCGGAAGCTTTTGACAAGCTTTTGTCGGCGAAAATGATCACCTGCTCCGTCTGCGGCGCTCTCGGCGTGCAAAAGGCCATAATGGCGCCCCGCGTGTCGCCCGCCCGCTCCCGCAAGCAGGAAGAGGCCGACGGCCCGCTGTCGGCACCCGCCTCGCCCGCAGAGCAGGCCATGGCCGAAATACGCCGCCAGATCGAGGCCAATTCCGAGGATGTCGGCGACGACTTCGCCAAAGAGGCCCGCGCGATCCACGATGGCACCAGGCCCGAACGCTCGATCATTGGCCGCGCGAGGCCCGAAGAGGCGTCTTCGCTGATCGAGGATGGCGTACCGGTCGTGCCCCTGCCATGGGGCAACAAACGCACGAACTAGCCGTCACGGACGGCGGGCGGGCGCTCCTGCGGCTCATTGCCTGAGGCACGCGCTTTTGCTTGCCCTCTCCCGAATTCCCGCGTAAGACGCGGCCAGCTAAAACCGCGCCCGGGAAAGTCTGAAATGTCCCTCGTAGTCATGAAATTCGGTGGCACTTCGGTGGCCGATCTGTCCAAGATCGCCAACGCCGCCAAAAAGGTCAAACAGGAGGTCGACAACGGCCACAATGTGATCGTTATCGTGTCCGCGATGTCGGGCAAGACCAATGAACTGGTCGGCTGGGTGTCCGAGACCTCCAAATTCTACGACGCGCGGGAATATGACGCCGTGGTCTCTTCGGGCGAGAACGTGACCGCCGGATTGATGGCGCTGACGCTGGACGAACTCGGGGTCGCGGCCCGCAGCTGGCAGGGCTGGCAGGTGCCGCTGCTGACCAACTCCGCGCATGGCGCGGCCCGCATCCTCGACATTCCCAGCGATAACATCAACGCAAAGTTCGCCGAAGGCATGGACGTCGCCGTGGTCGCTGGCTTTCAGGGCGTTTCGCCAGAGGGCCGGATCACCACATTGGGACGCGGCGGATCGGACACCACGGCCGTGGCCTTCGCCGCCGCCTTCAAGGCTATGCGCTGCGACATCTATACCGACGTGGACGGGATCTACACCACCGACCCGCGCATCGCGTCTAACGCGCGGAAAATGGAAAAAATCTCTTACGAAGAGATGCTGGAACTGGCGTCGCTGGGCGCCAAGGTCTTGCAGACCCGCTCGGTCGAGCTTGCAATGCGCTACAAGGTGCCGCTGCGGGTTTTGTCGAGCTTTGAAGACGATATATCCGAAACAGCGGGCACCTATGTGTGCGACGAGGAGGAAATCATGGAAGATAACGTAGTCAGCGGCGTCGCCTATTCCCGCGACGAGGCGAAAATCACCCTTGTGTCCGTTGCCGACCGCCCCGGCGTCGCCGCAGCGATCTTCGTGCCATTGGCCGAGGCCGGCGTGAATGTCGACATGATCGTGCAGAACATCTCGGAAGAAGGCCGCACCGATATGACCTTCTCCTGCCCGACGAACGAGATCGCGCGCGCGCAGAAGGCGCTGGAGGGCGCGAAAGCCTCCGGCAGCATAAATTTCCACGGACTGGTGGTCGACGACCTGGTCGCCAAGGTATCCATCGTCGGCGTCGGAATGCGAAGCCACGCCGGTATCGCCGCCAAGATGTTCGAGGTTCTGGCCCGCGAAGGCGTGAACATTCGCGTCATTACAACTTCCGAGATCAAAGTTTCTGTGCTGATCGACCGGAAATATATGGAATTGGCGGTCCGCGCGTTGCATGATGCTTTTGAACTGGAAAAAGCAACTTAAAGCACGGAATTCATGCCAGCCAAACCCGGAAGCGATTCCCGAGACCTGTTGAGAAAGCTGCGCGCGACCCTCGCCGAAGACAACGAGGGTCAGGAACGGCTTGACCACATTACGCAAATCGTGGCCCAGGGCATGGGCACCGAGGTCTGCTCGATCTATCTGCGCCGCGATGCGCAGACGCTGGAACTCTGTGCGACAGAGGGCCTGAAGGAAGAGTCCGTGCACCAGACCCGGATGCGCTTCGGCGAAGGTCTGGTCGGGCGCGTCGCCAAAGAGGCCCGCGCCATCAACGCCGAACACGCCAACAAGGAAAAAGGCTTCCGCTACATGCCGGAAACCGGCGAGGAACGCTATTCCTCGCTGCTCGGCGTGCCGATCCAGCGTCTGGGCGAGATCCTCGGCGTTCTGGTGGTCCAGAGCAAGCAGCCGCGCCATTATTCCGACGACGAGGTCTATGCGTTGGAAATCGTGGCGATGGTCATCGCCGAGATGAAGGAACTGGGCGCTTTCGTCGGCGAGGGCGACGCCATGTCCGCGCCGCACCAGCGCTCTTTCCTGTTCAACGGCACGACCGGACAGGAAGGCGTCGCCGATGGCGTCGTCCTGCTGCACGATCCCCAGATCGTCGTGGCCAACCCGATCACCGACGACCCCGAGGCCGAAAAGCAGCGCCTGCACGATGCCATGAACCAGCTGCGGATCTCGGTCGACGACCTGCTGGACGCCAATTTGCGCTCCGGCGACGAAGAACACCGCGACGTTCTGGAAGCCTACCGCATGTTCGCCAATTCCAAGGGCTGGGTGTCTCGGCTGGAAAGCAGCATCGAGAGCGGTCTGGCCGCCGAGGTCGCGGTCGAGAAGGAGCAATCCGCTACCCGCGCCCGCATGGCGCGCGTGCCCGACCCATATCTGCGGGACCGCCTTCACGACCTGGACGACCTGTCGAACCGCCTGCTGCGGATGCTGACCGGACAAGGCCGGAGCACCGGCGACACGCTGCCGGAAAACCCGATCCTCGTGGCCCGCAATATCGGCCCCGGTGAATTGCTGGAGTACGGCAAGAAGCTGAAGGGCATCGTGCTCGAGGAAGGCTCCGTCGGGTCGCATGCCGCCATCATCGCGCGGGCCTGGGCGATCCCGATGGTGATCCATGCAGAAAACATCACCCGCGAGGCCCTGAACGGCGACCCGATCCTTGTCGACGGCGATCAGGCGCTGGTTCACCTGCGCCCCGACGACAGCGTCAGCAGCGCCTTCCGCGACAAGATCGCCATGGTCTCGGAAGCGCGCGAAAAATATGCCGAGATTCGAAATGAGCCCGCCAGGACAAAGGATGGCGTCACAGTCAGCCTGCACATGAACGCAGGCCTGATGCTCGACCTGCCCAGCCTCGAAGGTTCGGGGGCAGAGGGCGTCGGGCTGTTCCGCACCGAGCTGCAGTTCCTGATGCGCAGCGCCGTGCCGCGCCGCGACGAACTTGCCGAAACCTATTCGCGCGTCATGGATGCCGCAAGCGGCAAGCCGGTCGTGTTCCGCACGCTCGATATCGGATCGGACAAGGTGATGCCTTTCTGGAAGCCGCAGGACGAGCCGAACCCGGCAATGGGCTGGCGGGCGATCCGCCTGGGCCTCGACAAGCCCGGCCTGATGAAGATGCAGATACAGGCGCTGCTGCGCGGCGCCAAGGGACGGCCTTTGCGCGTCATGTTTCCCTTTGTCGCCCAGTTCAACGAATTCCGCGATGCCCGCGCCCTGCTGCTGGACGTCGTCGAGTCGGAAAAACGCCTCGGCCACACGCTGCCCTCTGACCTCAGGATCGGTGCGATGCTGGAAACGCCAAGCCTCGCCTTCGCGCCGGACGCGTTCTTCAAGCTCTGCGACTTCATCTCGATTGGCGGCAACGACCTGAAACAGTTCTTTTATGCCGCCGACCGCGAGAATGAGCGCGTCCGCCGCCGCTATGACACGCTGAACGTCAGCTTTCTGGCGTTTATCAAGCAGATCGCCGCGCGCTGCGACTCCTTCGACACGCCGCTTAGTTTCTGCGGCGAGGACGCGGGACGCCCGATCGAGGCGCTCTGCCTCACCGCCATGGGCCTGCGCAGCCTGTCGATGCGTCCGGCCTCGGTCGGGCCGGTCAAGCACATGATCCGCAAATACGACCTCTCAGAGGTCCGCAAGGTGATCGATGACGCTTTCGCCTCCGACATGCAGTCGGTCCGCCCCGCGCTGATGGACTGGATGGAGAAGTCTCAGGACTGATCGGCCTTGCCGATCATCCCGCTGACACCGTCGAACGCGCCTTCCTCCAACGCGTGATAAAGCAACCGGTCGGGGTTGGTCGGCGGCGGGAAGGTCAGGAAATCGGCCTTGGCGAAACCGAACCGGCCGTAGTAGGGCGCGTCGCCGACCAGTATCACGCGGGTCCAGCCAAGCTCCTTCGCCCGCGCCATGCTTTCCTCGATCAGCAGGCCGCCCAGACCCTCGCCCTGATGCGTCGGGTGCACCGCCACCGGGCCAAGCAACAGCGCCGGCCAGCGTTTTTCACCGATGACGACGGGCCAGTAGCGGATCGCTCCGCCGACCGCGCCTTCTTCGTCGCGGGCAACCAGACACAGCTCCGCCACGGGGGCGACGTCTTCACGCAAACGATAGGAACTCAGCGCCTCGCGGCCCGGCGCGAAGCTCAGGTCGAACAGGTACTCCACATCCCAGATATCATCCGGTTTTTCCTGGGTAAGCCGGAACATGCCCCGCCCCTGAATGTTAAACTGGTCATGGCGATAGCATGGCGCTAAGTCATGTTCAAACAGCAAGGACGACAGCGCATGTATTATTCTACCGACAAGGACGACCACGGGTTGCCGCACAACCCGTTCAAGGCGATTGTCGCGCCCCGCCCGATCGGGTGGATTTCCACCATCGACGCGCAGGGCCGCGCGAACCTCGCCCCCTATTCATTCTTCAACGCCTTCAGCGACAGGCCGCCCATCGTCGCGTTTTCCGCGGACGCCAGCAAGGCCGGTCTGGACGAGGCAAAGGACAGCCCGACCATCATCCGGGAAACCGGAGAGTTTTGCGTCAATATCGTCAGTTACGAGTTGCGCGACGCCATGAATATCTCGAGCGGGAACTATCCACGCGGCGAGGATGAATTCGAGCTGGCAGGGCTGACCAAGGGCAAGTCGAACATCGTCGCCGCGCCTTACGTCAGGGAAAGCCCCGCCGCGCTGGAATGCAAGCTGTTCGAGATGGTGGACCTGCCCGGCGACTATACGCTGGTGATCGGACGGGTGGTCGGCATCCATATCGACAACCGCCACCTGAAGGACGGGATGCTGGACGTGACCAGCTATCAACCGATGGCGCGACTGGGCTATCGCGACTATTCTGCTGTGAAGGAAGTGTTTCCGCTGAACCGTCCGGGCCAGCGCTGAACAACGGACTACGCGACAAAAATTGGAGGGAAAGACCATGGAAACTGTGATTGGCGTGATCGGCGGCAGCGGCGTCTACGAGATAGAAGGGCTGGAAGGCGCTGAATGGCGCGCGGTCGACAGCCCCTATGGCGCACCGTCCGACAAGCTGCTGTTCGGAACGCTGGGCGGCGTGCGGATGGTGTTCCTGCCCCGACACGGGCGCGGCCATGTCCAGACGCCCTCCACCGTCAACTACCGCGCCAATATCGACGCCCTGAAACGCTCCGGCGTGACGGATGTCGTCTCGGTCTCGGCTTGCGGATCGTTCCGGGAGGAACTTGCGCCGGGCGATTTCGTCATCGTCGACCAGTTCATCGACCGCACCTTCGCGCGCGAGAAATCCTTCTTTGGTCCGGGTTGCGTGGCGCATGTCTCGCTCGCCCACCCGACCTGCCCGCGTCTGGGCGCGGCCTGCGCCGGGGCCGCCCGCGCCGAAGGCGTCACCGTGCACGAAGGCGGCACTTATTTAGCGATGGAAGGCCCGCAGTTTTCCACCTTGGCCGAGAGTAAAATGTACCGCGAGGTCTGGGGCTGCGAAGTCATCGGCATGACCAACATGCCAGAGGCCAAACTGGCCCGCGAAGCAGAGCTGTGCTATGCCTCGGTCGCAATGATCACCGATTACGACAGCTGGCACCCCGACCACGGCGAAGTCGATGTCTCCAAGGTCATCGCCACCCTGATCGGCAATTCCGAAAAGGCCAAGGGTCTGCTTGCACGCCTGCCCGCCCTGCTGGGCAAGGACCGCGCGCCCTGCCCGCATGGCTGCGACCGGTCGCTGGACTACGCAATCCTGACCCAGCCCGACATGCGCGATCCGGCGATGCTGGCGAAACTCGACGCGGTCGCGGGGCGCGTGCTGTGACCAGGGACATCCGCGACTATATCCGCACCATTCCCGATTTCCCGCACGAGGGCATCCTGTTCCGCGATGTCACCACGCTGTTCGGCGACCCGGAGGGCCTGCGCCTGTCGGTCGACATGATCGTCGAGGTCTGCCGCAGGATGCATATCGACAAGGTCGCGGGGCTGGAGGCGCGCGGATTTATCCTCGGCGGCGCGGTGGCGCATCAACTGGGCCTAGGCTTCGTGCCGATCCGCAAATCCGGTAAACTGCCCGGCGCGACCATCGCCGAGCACTACGCGCTGGAATACGGCACCGCCACGATGGAGCTGCACGAGGACGCGTTGCAGGCCGGCGAGCGCGTGCTGCTGGTCGACGACCTGATCGCCACCGGCGGCACGGCGGCGGCGGGGATCAAGCTGGTCGAACGCCTCGGCGCGCAAGTCGTGCAGGCGAGCTTCATCATCGACCTTCCCGACCTGAAAGGCCGCGAAGTGGTCGAAGGGATGGGCGTGCCTGTACAGGTGCTCTGCGCGTTCGAGGGCTTGTGAACGGCGCGGCCTTTCGCCGGGCCGCACCACCCCCCAAGCGAAGCACGCCTTCTGGTCCGGCTGCCTTTTCGGCCGGCTCTTCAAACAGCACGCGCCTCAGATCCTCTGCAAATCCCTGAACGACGTCCGCGTAAGCTTTCTCCTTCGACTTTCCGCCGCTGAAGCTGTCCTTCACGATCCCACTGAAAGTTATATCGCCCGGATTATCATCTCCAAGGAAACCACGCGAAACCAAAACTTCTCCTGTTTGCGCATCCGTCGCGCGTATCCTGGCCGTGATCTGGCTGAACGCGTAAATGAAACTGGGCTTAATAACACCGGGAATAGTGCTGTTAAGACCAATGTCCAAGATCTCGACCGTGAAAACGACCGGTCTGGTTCCGGCCCGGGAGGCCTCGGTCAGTTCGCGGGTGACCGCGCTTCTGACATCGCCGACCAGCCGGTCGCTGTCAAAATCGAGTTTCAGGGTTTGAAGGCGTTTGTCGATCTTCGCACGGTCCGCCACCCCGACCGACACCGACATCACGCGCATCTCGCCCGGTTTGGCTTTCTCAACCGGCTGTTCGCCACCGCAGGCAGCCAAGCCCAGCAGAATGGATAATGCGATAAGGTTTCTTCTGAACATCTGTTCCCCCTCTCTCTTCAAAATAACACTTTTTTCCCCGACCGGCGCGACGACATCGTCAGCGCACTGCGGGCAGAAATTCCCCTCCCCATTTGAAATATAAAAATAACATAATTTCTCCGAAAACGGCATCTGAAATCACCGCGTCTCGACAGGCGGGCACCGATGCGCTAGCAAATTCCGTATCCGCAATCTGCCCGAAGGTTCCTAGAGTGATCAGGAGAACCGCATACCTGCTGTCATTCCTGGCGATCCTGATCGCCGGCGGTTGCGCGACGACCGGCCCGAACGGACCACCGCCTGCGGACAGGCGCGAGATCGGCGAACTGGAGCGCGGCATTCTCGCCCTTGGCAGCGAGGTCGATCCGGAGGAGGCGCGCCGCGCCGCGAGCATCGCTTTTGAATACACGCACCAGCTTGCGCGGGAATACCAGATCACCGATCCGCCGCTGATCCACAACATGAAGGTCAACAGCGGTCTGCGGCCGCGCGGGCTGTGCTATCAATGGGCCGACGATATCGAGGCGCGGCTGGAACGGGAAAATTTCCGTACGCTCGACCTGCACCGGGCGATCGCCAACGCCGACAACCCGTTTCTGATAGATCACAGCACCACGATCATCAGCCGCCGTGGCGATACGCTGTTTCAGGGCATAATCCTCGACCCTTGGCGCTTGGGCGGCCTGCTGTTCTGGTCTCCGACGCTGGCCGATACCAGATACGCCTGGCACCCCCGCGCCAAGGTGTTCGAGCGCAAACGCCGACGGGCGCGGACGCGGGACAGCGGCGCGACGGCGGGTTAGCCTCTTGCGTCGTCGCGAGGTTCGGACAGGCGCAGATTCCAAACGCGTTTTGCGATTCTCCCGACTTGAGGTATTATCGGGGCAAGGAATTGGGGGTTCCGATGTATCACGACATCATGAGCAGGTACGACGTGGTTCTTGGCGAGGGATCGATGTACGAACGCCTGCGCCGCAGTCCGGCCGTAAAACTCGACCCGCATATCGCCCACGGCAGCCTGATTTACAACGACGAGGCCCGCGCCGTGCTGGAGGCGGTGCATCGGGAATATCTGGACATCGGACAGCGCTATGGCATGCCGATGATCGCCAGTTCGGCGACATGGCGTGCCAGCGCCCCGCGGATCGCGCGGTCGGGCTACGCGGGCCGCGCCGTTAACCGCGACAACGCCCGTTTAATGCTGGACCTGCGCGACGGCTACGGGCCAAGCGCGCAGCCGATTCTGATCGCCGGCAACATGGGCCCGATCGGCGACGCCTACATTCCGGCGGAAGCGCCCGATACGGACGCCGCCCGGTCGCTGCACGAACCGCAGATCGGGGAACTGGCTGACAGCGGCGTCGATTTACTGACGGCGAAAACCCTGCCCGCCTTTGGCGAGGCGCTGGGCATCGCCCGCCTGATGGCAGAAACCGGCCTGCCCTACACGATAAGCTTCGTCGCGCTGCGCGACGGCACAATGCTGGACGGAACCCCGATCGAGCAGGCCGTCGCGCGGATCGACGACGCCGTTGCAAGGCCGCCCGACAGCTATAACCTGAACTGCGTCCACACCTCGGTCTATGCCGCCGCCTTGCGGGCCGCGGGTGCCCGCGATGCCGCTGCCACGGCCCGTTTCAAGGGGCTGGAGGCCAATACATCGGCGAAAACACCGGAAGAACTGGAAGGGCTGGAAGAGCTCGACACCGAAGCGCCGGAGGATTTCGGTCCCGGTCTGTGGGCCGTGCATCAGGAGTTTGGCACCTGCTATCTGGGCGGCTGCTGCGGCACCTCGACCGAACATATCGAAGCGTTTGCCCGCAGCCGGGCAAACGCCTTGGAACAGGTCAGGCCGAAATAATATTCGCCTCCGGCCCATAAGCGAAACCGGTGATATTCTCGGACCCGTCATCGCCCACGATCAGGATATCATGCTCGCGGTAACCGCCCGCGCCCGGAGTGCCTTCGGGCACCCAAAGCATCGGCTCCATCGAGACCACCATACCGGGTTCCAGAACCGTGTCGATATCCTCGCGCAGCTCCAGCCCCGCCTCGCGGCCGTAGTAATGGCTCAGCACACCGAAGGAATGGCCATAGCCGAAGGACCGGTACTGCAACAGGCCTTCGTCCGCCAGGAACCGGTTCAGCTCCTCGCAGATGCCGGAACAGGTCGCGCCCGGTTTGATCAGCGACAGACCCAATTCATGCGCCGCGACATTGGCCTGCCACAGCTTCAGACTGGCCGCATCAGGCTCGCCAAGAAACAGCGTGCGTTCCAGAGCGGTGTAATATCCTGAAATCATTGGAAAAGTATTCAAGCTCAGGATATCGCCCTTTTGCAGCGCCCGCGTGGTTACCGGATTGTGCGCGCCGTCGGTATTCAGCCCGGACTGGAACCAGACCCAGCTGTCGCGCAGCTCGCTGTCGGGATGGGCGCGGGCGATCTCGGCCTCCATCGCGTCGCGGCCCGTTATGGCCACCTCGATCTCGGTCGCGCCTTCGCGGATCGCCGCGCGGATCGCGTCGCCGCCGTGGTCGGCAATGCGCGCGCCCTCGCGAATCAGGGCAATCTCCTCGTCCGATTTCTTCATGCGCAGCGCCATCGTGGCGGCCGCGATATAAACGATTTCGGGCGCGTCCAGCATGCCCGCCAGGGTCCGCCGCGCCGCCAGCGTCAGGTGGTCTTCCTCGATGCCGATGCGCCGCGCGCCGCCGATCAGGCTGCGCACCGCGCGCCAGTAGTTGTCGCGCCGCCAGTCGGTATAGATCACGTTGTCGCCGTGCGACCGCCGCCACGGCTGGCCTCCGTCGATATTGGCGGAAACCGTGGTGCAGGCGTTCTGTGTCACGACACAGGCATAGGGTCGCCCGAAGCTGCAATACAGGAAGCCGGAATAATAGGCGATGTTGTGCATCGAGGTCAGCAGAACGGCAGGCAGGTCTTTATCCGCCATCACCTTGCGCAGCCGTGCCAGACGGCCGGCGTATTCGGCCTGAGAGAATGGCAGCGGTGCCTTGTCGCCATTGTGGCAGGTAAAAAATTCGGGTCTGTCTTGTGTGTCTAACATGAATTATCCTCATCGATTGCCGGACGCAAACCGTCCGGCGGTTGATCCGGGCGTGCAGGATAAAAACTTTTCGGGATGCACAGCGTGCAATCAGGGGCGCGACGCCATCGCGGCCTTGGCCGCCGTGTTAGATCGGAACGCCAATCCTGTCAATCCTGCCGCGCACGGGCCGCAGTGTTCAAAAATCCGCCCCCACGACGGACCCGGCGCGTGATTCCGGTGACCGGCTCGCCTACACTGTGCCCGCAACCGACCTGCCACAGAAAGGACCCGGCAATGACCTCCTATTCCCCCGACGCACTGCAACAGCGCACGGCCCGGCTGGCCGGGCTGTTCTATCTGGTGATCATCGTCTGCGGCGTCTGGGCCGAAGGCGTCGTCCGGTCCGGTCTGATCGTGCCCGGCGATGCGGCGGCGACCGCCGGCAACATCCGGGCCGCCGTTGGGTTGTTCCGGCTGTCGATGGCCGCCGACATGGTGATGCTGCTGTGCGACGTGGCGCTGGCCGTCCTGCTGTTTAGCCTGTTCCGCCCGGTCAGCCGGACACTGGCCCTTGCCGCCATGGCCTTTCGTCTGGTGCAGAGCGCGGTTCTTGGGATGAACCTGCTGAACCCGGCAGCCGCCCTGCTGGTGCTCGACCGTCCGGACCTGTCGGCGCAGGGCGATGCCCTGACGCTGCTGTTCCTGGAGCTTCACGCAAAAGGTTACGATGCCGGGCTGCTGTTTTTCGGGGTCAACTGCCTGCTGATCGGCTGGCTGATTGTCCGGTCGCGGCTGTTCCCGGCGAGCCTCGGCCTGTTGATGGCCGGCGCGGGCGCCGTTTATATGACCGGCAGCGCGTTGCAGTTCCTTGCGCCTTCACTGACAGGGAGCTTCGCGCCGGCCTATGTCCTGCCGCTGGTGGCCGAATCCGGATTTTGCCTGTGGCTGCTGCTGCGCGGACCGGCGCCGACCGTGCCGGTTACGCCGGCTTCACCACCGCGCCGGGATTCATGATCCCCACAGGATCGAGCGCCGTCTTGATCGCGCGCATCGCCGCCAGTTTCGCCGGATCGCCGTATTTCTGGAGGTCGGCTGTCTTGAGCCGTCCGATACCGTGTTCCGCCGATACCGATCCGCCATAGGAATGCACCAGATCGTGCAGGGTCTGCTTGATCCTCGTGCGCAGTTCGACATATTCGCTGCGGTCGTGACCGGCGGGCGGGAACACGTTGTAATGCAGGTTGCCGTCGCCCAGATGCCCGAAACAGTTGATCCTGAAATCGCCGATTTCGGCGATGGCCTTGATGCCTTGGGGGATAAAGTCCGGGATCGAGGGGATCGGCACGGAAATGTCATGCGAAGACACCGCACCGATGCGGCGGTTCGCTTCCGGGATGTTCTCTCGCACCGCCCAGAACTCGTCGCGCTGCGCCGCCGACTGCGCCAGCACCGCATCCTCGATCAGCCCCGCTTCGGCGGCCGACTCCAGCGCCGCCATCATCCGGTTGGGCACATCGCTGTTCGTGCCGCCCGTGGCCTCGCACAGAACCGACCACGCGGGCATGTCCGGGAACGGCAGGCGCACCTGCTGCAGTTTTTCGGCCAGAAAATCCATCCCCTGCCGGTGCATCAGCTCAAACGCGCTGACGGCGCCGTCCATGTGGTCCTGCAAATGGCCCAGCAGCCGGATCGCCTGCGCCGGGCTCTCGACAGCGGCGAAGACGGTGGCATAGGCGCGCGGCTTGGGATGCAGCTTCAGCGCGGCGGCAGTGATGATGCCCAGCGTCCCTTCCGACCCGATCAGCAAGTGCCGCAGGTCGTAGCCGGTATTGTCCTTGCGCAGCCCGCTCAGCCCGTGCAGCACCGATCCGTCCGGCATGACCGCCTCGACCCCAAGACACAGGTCGCGGGCATTGCCATAGCGCAGCACCTGAACGCCGCCGGCATTGGTCGCCAGATTACCGCCGATGCGGCAAGAGTCCTGCGATGCCAGCGTCAGCGGGAACAGCCGGTCGGCCTCTGACGCGGCGTTTTGGATGTCGGACAGGATCGCGCCTGCCTCGCAGATCAGGACGTTGTCCTCGCCGCGTACCTCGCGGATCGCGTTCATCCGTTCCAGCGACAGGATCAGCGCCGCGGGACCCTCGGACAGGGTCTGACCGCCGACCAGCCCGGTGCCGCCGCCATAGGGCACGATGCCGATGCGGTGTTCACCGCAGAGCCGCACGATCCGCGCCACCTCGCCGGTGTTGCGCGGCTTGGCCACCATGGTGGCAGCGCCGTGATAGCGGCCGCGCGGCTCTTCCAACAGGTCGGGCGTCGCAGGAAGCACGGTCCCGTCGGGCAAGGCGTCGATCAGCAGGGAAGCAAAGGCGTCATCAAGGGAATTCAGTGTCATGGCCGGTCCGGAATTGTTCGCCTTCGACTAACCACAAGCCGGAGCCGCATTCAAGCGTCAGCCGGGCACTCTTTCGACATAGCTTGGTCGCATGACCTTCACCGTCGGCTTCAGCGGCAGCGTGTCGCGGGACACGACTATGCCGTTCGGTCCCAATTCCTCGATCACGAATTCATCGCGCATGCCTGCCAGGAACTGGTCCAGCGTACCGTTGCCCCACCAGTGCATCGGCAGGACGATCGAGGCGCGCACCCGTTTCAGCACCTTGATCATCGTCGGCAGGTCAAGCGTCATGCCGCCGTCCACCGGCGCCATCACCACGTCCAGCCGCCCCATCAGCGCATATTGCTCTTCGCTGGGCTCGTGATGCAGATGCCCGAAGTGGCCGATGCACAGGCCCGCGACCTCGAAGATGAAAATCGAGTTCCCGTCCGGCACCACGCCGCCGTAACCGCGCCGGTCGGTGGTGACGTTGCGGATCAGCATCTCGCCGAGGTCCAGGTGGATATCGGCGCGCTCGCCGTTCTGGCCCCAGCCGCGCAGCACATGTTCCGTGACCGGGCTGGTATAGTCGGTGAAATGGCTGGAATGGGAATTGTTCATGGTCACTACATCGGGCGGCAGGCCATCGCTGCCCAGCGCGCCGCCGCTGTAGTCGGTGACGACCGACAGGCCGCCATGCGTCTCGATCCGGTACATGGAATGGCCGGCGTAGGAGATTGCGACCTCGTCCTCGGCCAGCGACAGCCCCGCCAGACGAATGGGCGGGCCGTTATCGGCAAGTGCGATACAGTGGCTGGGTATACGCTGAGCCTGCGCGGCAAACGGCAACAGGATCAGGAAAATGAAAAGGCTGAATAAGCGGAACATAGGGGCAATCCTTCGGCAGAACCGCAACAGGCTATCCGATTCGCCCGAAATCACCTAGCCGGCATCGGTCTTGCCGCGCCGGTCCGCACGCAGATTTGAATAGAGCACGTGGTTGCGCCAGCGTCCCGCGATCTGCAGATAGCTCTGCGCGACGCCCTCGTATTTGAAGCCGCTTTTTTCCAGCAGCCCGCGCGAAGCCTTGTTTTCCGGCAGGCACGCCGCCTCGATCCGGCTCAGGTCCAGTTCGGTAAAAGCGTAGTGCACCAGCGACATGATAGCCTCGGACATATAGCCCCGACGGGCATATTCCTGACCGGTCCAGTAGCCAAGCGTGGCGGCCTGTGACGGGCCGCGCCGGATATTGTCGAGCGTGACCGCGCCGAGCAGGGCCTCGTCGTCGCGCCGGATCAGGAACAGCGGCAGGCCCTTGCCCTCTTC
Organism: Amylibacter sp.; assembly: GCA_041573315.1. Classification (GTDB taxonomy): domain Bacteria; phylum Pseudomonadota; class Alphaproteobacteria; order Rhodobacterales; family Rhodobacteraceae; genus Amylibacter. Next base: position 20,738 of record JBFFQS010000006.1, read on the forward strand.
CCAGGTCTTACGCGACCAGTAAACGCGGTTGGAAAAGGCGCGTCGGGAAAAATGGTCTTCGGCCCAGACCGGTTCCCACGGGCGCAGGTATTCCGCGCCCTCGCGGCGCAGGCGCACCCATTCGGTGTGGTCCTTCATTTCAGGCAGGCGCAAGATCAACCGGTCGGACGGTATCTCCAGGGTTACGCGCTTCCTGAAAATCGACGTCATGCGGCCAGTTTCTCTGCAACCTCTTCGGCGCTGGGAGCCTCGGATACGGGACCATAGAGCGCCAGCGCGGGTTTGTTTCGGGTGCACAGCGCCGCGGCATAGTCCTTGACCCCCTGCACCGTCACCGCGTCGATCTTCTCGATGATCTCTTCCAGCGGCGGCACACGGTCCCAGATCGCGGTCATCCGCGCCAGACGTTCACAACGCGACGACGGGCTTTCCAGCCCCATCAGCATACCGGCCTTCATCTGGGCGCGGGCGCGGGCGACCTCTTCCTCGGTCATGTCGTCAGCGGAGCGGCGCAGTTCGGCGACCGTCAGGTTGGTCAGATCGCGGATGTCGGCGGCGCTGGTGCCCGAATAGATCGTCAGCATGCCGGTATCGGCAAAGGCCCCTGCCTGGGCATAGATCGAATAACACAGGCCGCGTTTCTCGCGGACCTCCTGAAACAGCCGCGAGGACATGCCCCCGCCCAGCGCCACGGAATGGATCTGCGCGGTATAGATATCCGGATCGCGATAGCCCGAAGCCTCCAGCGCCAGGGAAAAATGCGCCTGCTCCAGTTCCCTGACCACGCGGCGCTCTCCACCGGAGAACGTGCCTTTCGCCGGTTGCAGCGCCGGACGGCGGGCAATGTGGCCAAAGGTACGCTCGGCGAACCTGACCAATTCGTCGTGATCCACCGCGCCGGCAGCAGCCAGAATCATCTGCTCCGGCCCGTAGAACTCGGCAACGAACCCCTGCAAATCCTCGCGCGAAAAGGCGCGCACGCGCTCGGCCGGGCCGAGTATCGTCCGGCCCAGCGGCTGGTCCGGATAGGACACCTCTTGCAGCCAATCGAAAATCACGTCGTCAGGCGTGTCCAGCGACTGGCCGATTTCCTGCAGGATCACTCCGCGCTCGATCTCGACTTCGCGCGGGTCGAAGGTGGAATTCAGGATTATGTCGGCAATCACGTCCACGGCCAAAGGCACGTCGTTTTCCAGAACGCGCACGTAATAGGCCGTCATCTCGCGGCTGGTATATGCGTTGATAAACCCGCCCACGTCCTCGATCGCCTCGGCGATCTGCAGGGCGTTGCGGGCTTTCGTGCCCTTGAAGGCCATGTGCTCGAGGAAATGCGCGATGCCGTTCTGCTCGATGCGCTCGTTGCGGCCGCCCGCGCCGACCCAGATGCCCAGCGTCGCGGACTTCAGGCCCGGCATGTTTTCCGTAACGATACGGAAGCCGTTGGACAGCGTTGTAGTTTCGACGGTCATTGACCGATCCTTTCACGGATTATCGCCTCTACCGCATCCAGATCGCCCGCGACGCGGGTAATCCGCTCTTCGCGATCGAACAGGTCCGCCATGCGCGGAGGCAGCGCGGGGTGGATACCGCATGCCTCTTCTACTGCTGCAGGGAACTTTGCCGGATGGGCGGTGGCAAGTGTTATCATCGGATCGGATATATTGCGCTTCTGCTCCATTGCAACCTTGGCGCCGACGGCGCTGTGCGGACACAGAACCTCTCCGGTCGTCTTGTAGAACTCGGCGATCGCGGCAGAGGTTTCCTCTTCCGAGCAGCGCCCGCTGTCGAATTCGTCGCGCAGGCGCTTCATGGCGCCCTGCGACAGGGTGAAAGTGCCGGCGTTTTTCAACTCGTCCATCAGCTGGGCAACGGCAGGGCCTTCGCGATCATAGAGGTCGAATATCAGCCGTTCAAAATTTGAACTCACCTGAATGTCCATCGACGGGCTGATCGAGGGCTTCACACCGGTTTTGGTATGGTCGCCGGTTTGCAGCGTCCTGTGCAGGATGTCGTTCTGGTTGGTGGCGATCACCAGCCTGTCGATCGGCAGGCCCATGCGCTTGGCGACATAACCCGCGAACACATCGCCGAAGTTCCCTGTCGGCACGGTGAAGGACACCTTGCGCAGCGGCGCGCCCAGCGACACGGCGGAGGTGAAGTAATAGACCACCTGCGCCAGAACCCGCGCCCAGTTGATCGAGTTCACACCGGCCAGTTTCACACCGTCGCGGAAGTCGAAGTCGTTGAACATGTCTTTCAGCAGCGCCTGACAGGTGTCGAAATCTCCATCCACCGCCAACGCGTGCACGTTTGCCTCGGAAGGCGTCGTCATCTGGCGGCGCTGGACCTCGGACACGCGGCCGTGCGGGTACATGATGAACAGGTTGACGGCTTCCAGCCCCTTGAAGGCCTCCATCGCCGCAGAGCCGGTATCGCCGGACGTAGCACCTACGATGGTCACCGTCTCGCCCTTGCGTTTCAGCGCCACTTCGAACATCTGGCCGATCAGTTGCATGGCAACGTCCTTGAAGGCCAGCGTCGGTCCGTGGAACAGTTCCAGCAGGAAGTCGTTGCTGTCGAGCTGCACGATCGGACAGCGCGCCTTGTGGCCGAAAACGGCATAGGCCCTGGCGATGATTTCCCTGAATTCCGTATCGGTGAACGTGTCGCCGATGAATGGCTTCATCACCTCGAAGGCCACATCCTCGTAGGACTTTCCGGCAAAATCCGCGATCTGGTCATAGCTCAGTTGCGGCCATTCCGCCGGCACATACAGACCGCCGTCGCGGGCGAGGCCGGTCAGCATCGCCTCTTCGAATGTCAGTTCCGGAGCCGCACCGCGGGTCGAGATATATTTCATGCCCAAGATTCCAATTCAAACCGTCTTTTGCCTGATACGCCAAAGCAGATAGGCTGTCATCCCCAACCAGCACAATGCCAGCGAAAACCAGGTGATCGCATATTCCCTGTGGTCGTTCGGGATGTCGGCGCCAATGGCGACGGGTTCGGTGCCGTAATCGCCCTCAACCACCTGCCGGACGGCGATGATATAGGGATCATCCGAAGCGATGCCGAAGGCCTGCGCAAGCTTGTCCGCATCGCGGGCGAACCAGATGTTCTTTTCCGTGTTCGGATCGGGGGTGAAGCCGTCCACCTCGTTCGGCCACAGCATGTTGCCGACGATCCGGTACGGACCCGCCGGCCGCGCTTCGTCCTTCTGCGCCTCGGGGATGAACCCCATGTCGAGGATGACCCGCCGCCCGTCGGACAGCCGTGCCGGAACCTGTACCAGATAGCCCGGACCGGTGAATTTCCGGCTGGTCAGGACATGGGCTTCCGGCCCCTCGATCATCACGTCGGCGGCCACCGACAGGCGGTTGTCGCGGGGCCGGTCGGGGTCGGCTGGAATGGCAACGGGATCGGCGGCGATGCGCGCCTCGATCTCGGCCAGCATCGTCTGTTTCCAGCCCATGCGCTGGACCTGCCAGAAGCCCAGCGACAACAGCACGGCAAGGCCGCCGAGGCCGAAGATCAGGGGAAGGATCATGCGTCTGGTCATGGCTTTGCATTTCTTTGTCGGATCGGGAATGCAGCAGATAGATCAATTTCCCGCCGACGCCAAGAGGCGAAGCCCGCCCTGCGCGGAATAGACCCTAACGCGTGATCGGCGCGTCGCCAAAATGCTCTGGATTGGTGCAGGCGATGAAGGTCTGGCCGCTGGGCCGCACGCCCTGCCGGGCGCAAACCGCCAGCGAGGCCGGGTTGTCGGCCTTGATCCCCGTTGTAAAACCGCGCATGCCGAATTCTTCCCACATCCGTACGATGGCATGGGCGCCGAGGATCATGGCCAGCTTCTGGCCGCGCCGGTCCGGCCGGGTCGCCAGCACGCCCCAGAAGGCATGGTCGCGATAGTCGCTGTCCGGATGCGTATAACGATAGCTGCTTCCCGTCGCCACCGGCGCGCCGCTTGCGTCAACCGCCACGAGGCAAAGCCCCGGATTGGCCAGCCCGCGCATCTGCCGCCCCGGCAACGGCATGACGCCGCAGTCCATCGACAGCTCCGCCGTGGCCCGGACCAGCGCCGCCGGACTGTCCGCCGACAGACGCACCAGCCGCAGGTCACCGGGCAGCGGCACGTCGGCCAAGATCGCCTTGCAGGTCTCATATGCCTCCAGGCCGCCGGTGCAGAACTCCCAGTGCGCCGCATTCTGGCCAAGCCCGGTCAGTTCCGCTTTCAGGGCCCCGGTCTTTTCCGAGGGATAGAAATGAATGGCCGATGCCCCGCAGAGCCGCGCTATGCGCGCCATCAACGGCGCTGTTTCCCCGCCCCGGTCGCCGAGCAGAATGATACTCCGCCCATGAAAGGCAAGGCGCGTATCGGCGCGCACCAACTGGTATAAGTCGCGCCCGCGCCGCATGAGCACTTTCTGCGCTTCGCTGCCGAAATATTCGTCGTCAAATTGCATAAGGCCAATTTACCGCAAACCGGCAAACCGCAAAAGAAAAAGCGCGGGACCGGCCCGCGCTTTTCAAATACTCGTTCTGTCCGGCGATCAGCCGCCCCAGATATAGACCGCGGCGAACAGGAACAGCCAGACAACGTCCACGAAGTGCCAGTACCATGCGGCGGCCTCGAAGCCGATATGCTGCGTCTGGGTGAACTGTCCGGCCAGCGCCCGGAACAGGCAGACCGCCAGGAAGATCGTCCCGATGATCACGTGAAAGCCGTGAAAGCCGGTCGCCATGAAGAAGTTTGCGCCATAGATATTGCCCGAGAAACCGAAGGCAGCGTGGCTGTATTCGTAAGCCTGGAAAAGCGTAAACACCACTCCCAGAACGATTGCGCCGATCAGGCCCTGAACCAGTCCCTTGCGGTCGTTGTCATGCACCAGCGCATGGTGCGCCCAGGTCGCGAAACAGCCGGAGCACAGTAGGATCAGCGTGTTGATCAGCGGCAGGTGCCAAGGGTCGAAGGTCTCGATCCCGACCGGGGGCCAGACCCCGCCCGCACCCTGTTCCATAGGATAGAGCGCGTGTTTGAAGAAGGACCAGAACCATGCCACGAAGAACATGATTTCCGACATGATGAACATGATCACGCCATAGCGCAGACCGATGCGGACAACCGGGGTGTGATCGCCCTCGTTGGCCTCGTCCACCACGTCGGACCACCAGCCATACATGGTGTAGAGCACCAAAACGAGACCTGCCAGCGCCACAAAGGGCGTGATGTCCTTCATCCACAGCACCAAGCCGGACAGCATGACAAAAGCGCCGACGGCGCCCATCAGCGGCCAGATGCTGGGCTTCAGAATGTGGTAGTCGTGATTTTTAGCATGCGCCATGGTTGGTATCCCTCGTTATTGAGTCTTCTTTACCTGCGAATCCGCCGGCTGCGCAAGGCTCGCCTGTTCGCTGGGTAAATCTGTCACA
>JBFFQS010000007.1:0-25713 GCA_041573315.1 Amylibacter sp.
ATCATCCCGTCGATTTGACGTTTTGCCGAAAGTCGCCGGTTCCTGTTTAACCGAGAGAGTGTTGTCAAAAGAAGGTCCTTTCAGAGGAAATCGGCTTGAGGTGGGCAGGGTGGCCGTTTAGCTATCACTGTGTGATTAAGCGCCTAAGAGGGATGCCATTCTTCTATCTCATCGATTGATGCCGGGGCCTTGGATCGGCGCGCGTCTGTCATATATCAGAGCAAGTGTAGTGTGGAGTTCGGATATGGCTGGTTTGAAACTGACATGCCTCGACTGTGGGCAGTTGAATCGTGTGCCTCGGGAACGGCTTGGCGAGGCGAAATGCGGAACCTGTGGTGCGAAGCTTGCAGGCGGCAAGGTGACCGAGCTGGATTTCGCGATGATGCAGAAAGCCGCGCGCAACGACGACTTGCCGCTTGTCGTGGATTTCTGGGCGCCTTGGTGCGGGCCCTGCCGGATGATGGCACCGCAATTTTCGCAGGCCGCGGCGCAACTGTCCGGAAAGGCGCGGCTCGTCAAACTGAATACCGAAGAGCATCCGCAAGCGGGTGCGAAATATGCCATTCGGGGAATCCCGACGATGATCGCTTTCAAGGGCGGTCGTGAAGTCAAACGGCAGGCGGGCGCGGTACAGGCGTCGCAGATCGTTGGATGGGTGCCAAGTTAAGATCCGGCTGAGCGCGACCGTTTGCGTTGAGCTTTCGGTTGCGTAAGCAGCAGGACGGGACAGTAACAAAGCCTCGGCAATACAACTGCTAAATGGGGCTTTACCTGCCCCGGAGTTTTCTCAACTTCCGGTCGGCAAATTTTCCGACGTCGGGTCAAGTCAAACTGCACAAAAGATCAGAGCCGCCCAGACGACCGAGCTTCAAACCGCGGCTCTCCGGTTCCCACCTCCCGGTGGGTTTGTTGGCGGCCCCGCCGATCTGGCAGCAGAGTTCGGAAGATAAGCGGCATCTAAGAATGGTTTCGCCGTCGGGCGTGCGGCAGCACGGTGCAGTCCGCAACCTGCCTTACCCCATCCGGGATGGCGTTGAATCAAGCTCGGCGCTATGCTGTGGACATGTTCGACCTAAGCCGCTTCCACACTGCCCAAGAGACTGTTTTCCGCACTGCCCTGGCCGAACTCGAGAGCGGTCAAAAGACTTCACACTGGATCTGGTTCATTTTTCCCCAACTCAAGTCTTTGGGCCGCTCGCCAACCGCACAGCACTACGGGATCGAAAACCTCGAAGAGGCGAGAGACTATCTGGAGGATCCAATTTTGAGTGATCGGTTGAGGCGTGCCGTCCGTGCCGTACTTTCCCATCCGGACAAATCTGCCCTAGCGATGCTCGGGTCGATTGATGCCCTGAAACTTCGATCTTCAGCCACGTTGTTCCGTGAAGCGGGCGGCGGGCCGGAATTTCAGGAGATCCTTGATACTTTCTATGGCGGTGAACCTTGTCCGCTGACCCTTGACGCTCTGGGTCGTGGGGATACTCCCAACTCATGATTAACTCATACGGAGCAGAATGAACGACCGAACCCTCGCTCCATTTGGGGCGTCGGATTGACGAATGTGACGCCCTCAGCCGGCTCTGCCTGACAATCGGATCCAGCGGAAAACCATCATAAGTGCGATCATACTGACGAACAACCCGATCAGATCGCCGATAGCGTAGGTTACGAGAGTTAAAGTGGCGTGCTCGGGCAATATGACACCAGAGTAGATAACGGACTGCAGTACCGAATTGATGACCGATGCGATAGCACCTATTAAAAGCAGGCCTTTCCAGTCGATCCTGGTATTTCCGCCGGCATAGAAATTGCGTCCCAGAAGCCGCATGGCCTCAAAGGCCAGAAGTGCGGACAAGGCCCCGGCAGCAATTGAAATGTTCAAGGATTCCCGAACAATCGCCTGTTCGTCAGCCGGAGTGAAGATAATTGCCGAGATGCATGCCCCGGCAAAGAGCGGAAAGAACGCTTTCCAGCCCCACAGCCATGTCGCAAGTACGCGGACGCCATGCGGCAGGTAAACAAGGCTTGCGAAGATCGTGACGTCGGACAGGAAGTCCTGCTGTATCGGTGTGACAAGCAAGGCCGTCAAGCCATGGCAAAGGACATATGCCATCGTAATGACGATAAAATACTGGATATTGCCCACTTCCTGCACCCCGTTTTTATCGTTCGGCGGCCTGAGTGTTCGAGCCACACTTGGCCCGCCGGTGCCTTGTCATTTGCAACGTATCGAGATTTGCAGAAAGGTTACATTTCTACCCGCTTATCAGATCGCTTCGGACAACATATGATTTCGCTTTGGAACCGCAGGCCCTTTCTAGAAGGCCGTGCTTCAACAGAGCGCGCAAAGAACGGTGATAGGTAGCCTGAGCCATTTGCCGGACGAGGTCGTGGCTGCGGATCTGAACAGACTCTATAACCTCACCCCGCGCGCCAGACAGGCTATGTGCAGCGAGGAACACGTCCCGCTCGGGGGTGCTCAGAGCATCAAGCCCGACGTCCCGCTCCATCTGAAGAAGAAGTTCGCGAAGCTGAAACAATGAAACCAGTTTATTCATAACCCTACTTTTCTACCCATTTGCGCAAAGCGTCAAGCGCATAAGATTGAGCCCCGTTTGAAGAATTATCGTTCTGATAAATTGTTTGACCTGTCAAATTTCTATGTTAACTATATTTAAGAGGGTGGCGCCTTTGGTCGTTATAGGCAAAGTTCTCATTATTCTAGTGTTCTTATTTCAAGCAAATCCCCGGTGGCAAAAGTCACCGGGGATATTTTTTTAGGAACAAAAGTGGCGGTGCAGGACGCCCCGCAGGGGTATCAGACTTAGCAGCGCAAGTAGCGCCAGTCCCGCCCCGGCGAGAAACGTGCCGTATGACCCCAGGATGTCCCAAAGCAACCCTGCAATGACGCTCGCCAGCAGGATCGTGACGCCGGATACAAGGTTCAGCATTCCAAAGGCCGTGCCGCGCAATTCGACCGGTGCGGTGTCGGCGACAAGGCTTGAAAAGACGCCTTGCGTGAAGCCCATCTGAACACCCCAAAGGGCCAGTCCAATCATGACGCCGATCAAACCCGGAACCAGTGCGAATATCAGGTCGGCCGCCACCAGAAGGGCGATCCCGGCGCCCAAAACACGCAACCGCGTGCCATTGTCCGACAGAACTCCGGCGGGATAGGCGGCCAGCGCATAAAAGATGTTCATGACCACCAATACGATTGGGACCAGCCCGGTGGGAACGCCCTCCGCGTGGGCCTTCAGGATCAGGAAGGCTTCGCTAAAGCGGGCAATTGTAAAGACTGCGGCGACAGCGACGACCCACCAGAAGGCGCGGCCCAACTGCCCGAGTTCCCGAAGGCTCAGGGGAGACTTGACTTCACGCACTCCCGCAGGCCTCTCGGGCTCGGGAACGAGCGTTAACAGAAAAAATACCGAAATGAATGCCGGGATGACCGCGAACCAGAACACCAGCGGGATATTGTCCGCTGTCAGCCACATCAGAAAGATCGCGACCAGAGGCCCCAAAAACGCGCCCACAGTGTCGAGCGACTGTCGCAGACCGAAGCTGGCGCCCCTCAACATCGGCGGTGAAAGGTCGGCAATCAGAGCGTCGCGCGGCGCGCCGCGTATTCCTTTGCCGACCCGGTCGATGAACCGCGCCCCGACCAGCCAGCCAATGCTTGGCGCCAGCGGGAAGACGGGCTTGGTCAAAGCGGCCAGGCCATATCCGATGACAGCGACAACCTTGCGCTTTCCCAACCAGTCGCTGATGGCGCCTGAAAACACCTTGGTTATCGCGGCAGTCGCCTCGGCCAGCCCCTCGATGAACCCGACCGTGACCATTGAGGCGCCCATAAATGTTACCAGATATATCGGCAGCAGGGCGTGGATCATCTCGGATGAAATATCCATCCAAAGCGACACCAGACCCAGAGCCCAGATGCCGCGGGGCAATCGGCTCAACGTCGCGCGATCCAGTTTCGCCGCCGGGGATTTTGTCATTCGCGCCACCTGTTCCTTGAAGTGGGGTGCTCCCGTTTCCGGCAGCAGATTATGGGGCCGGGCGTCAGGAAAAGATTTTGTCTCCGTTCAGTTGCCTGCCGCGCAATCCTTTTCGGGCAAATCACTCAGGCAGAATACGCTGACAGGAATTGATGAATGGCTCCGGGGCAAAGGTCTTCGACATCCTCGGTTTCCAGCGGATCGCCGGCCGGTGTGAATGCGACCATCGTATCGCCGCGCCGGATAAGCAATGCGACAGGGCGTCTGGAGCCGGTAAACCAGACGTGGCGGCTCAGTCCGTGCTTGGAAATGGAATTTCCGACCAAGGCCGCAACAACTGTTTTTCCGACCACTACCGGATGTCCGAGAGCAATTTTCATCTTGCCGCCCCGAAAGCATGCCACGCGAACCGCAGGGCGGGAGGCAAAAAGGCGGCTGGCGTAAAGTGCAGGGCGGCGTCCAGCTCGCCGACAAAACAGGCGCGTTCGAAGTTTGGCCGAAGCGAAACAAATCTGCCGGCCCCGGAAGGGGCGCCGAATTGCAGCGGAGCAAGGTACCCGTAAAGCTGGCCCGTATCGGCCGGGTCATTCAGCCCGAATTCCGCATCGATCTTGATGTGATCGATGTGAATTGGCCTCAGCAGGCCGGACAAAAGCTCTGGCGCGGCGGACAGCATACGCGTGCCACCCGACATCCGGCGCCGGCGTTTTCTGAGGTGCGGCTTTTTCTTCTGCTTCGGTGTGACAGCCTTGCGGGGTCGCGTGCTGTCGGCAATCGGAATTCCCGGAGCCAATCCGCCAAGGGCGCGGGCTTCGATCCGGTAGGACAGGTCCGGCGAAGTCCGCAGGTGGGCCCGCAGCCTGACGGGTGTCACAAGCAAGGCAACCAATAACGCCAACAGAGCCAGAACGCACCACAGCAGGATGGTCAGTAGCAGCGTCACGACCGATCAGCCCTTCTTGGCCTCACCCGTGCGTTTCGAAGGCTTGTCCATGGCATGCGCCGCGGTTTCGCCGATGATCTCCGCCACGTTGGACAACGCGCCTTTGACGGCTTCTACGCGCGCACCGTTCTTGTCGAAGATAATCGCGCCCACCGGCTTGATACCGCCGCCGCCGCCGGTTCCGGCACCTGTGCCGGCCTTCGGGCCGGTATTCCCGCCGGCGCCGAAGCCGAAGCCGTAGCTGACGATTGGGATCACGGTTTCTCCCTCCCGTTCGATCGGGTCGCCGAGCACGTTTTTCGCATTCAGCAGGCGGTCGAGTTCTTCGACTGTGCTCTTGAGCAGTTTCTCTACATCTTCCATGACTCATTCCTCTGGTGATTAATACAGGATGCATTTTTGATACCACGGCGCGCGAGATTGCGGATTGATCCCGATCAACTTCCATATTGAAATATCATTGCGCCGATGGACCGAAGGTCTTTCATGCAATAAGATTCCGACCGGACCGGGCGACGCGGGCTGGTCTGAATTCGCAATTTTGCGGGGCGCATTGAGTGACGAAATTTTCAGCCAACCTCGGGCTTTTGTGGAGGGAGTTGTCCCTGCCGGATGCGATACGCGCGGCGCGGCGTGCCGGTTTCGACGCGGTCGAATGTCATTGGCCGTACGATACTCCGGTTCCGGAAGTCAGGAGCGCCCTCGCGGAAACCGGCCTGCAGGTGTTGAGCCTGAACACTGTGCGGGGCGCAGACGGGGCGTTCGGCCTGTCGGCGCTGCCGGGGCGCGAAGACGAGGCCCGCGCGGCGATCCGGCAGGCTATTGGTTACGGTTCGCAAATCGGCGTCCGGAATGTTCATGTAATGGCGGGCTACACGGAAGGAGACGCGGCGCGGGCGGCTTTTGTCGGCAATCTGCATTACGCCTGCGACGCGGCCACCGAACACGGCATCACGATCCTGATCGAGCCGCTAAACCGGTTTGACGCTCCGGGATATTTCCTGAAGACCTCGACGCAGGCGAGGGAAATTATCGAAGCCGCGGGCCGGGCCAACCTGAAACTGATGTTCGACTGCTATCATGTGCAAATAATGGAAGGCGACATAACCCGCCGCCTGACCGATCTGTTGCCGATCATTGGACATATCCAGATCGCCTCGGTGCCGGAGCGGAATGAACCCGACCGGGGAGAACTATGCTACAGCCATATTTATAGGCACCTGGAGCAGCTCGGATATGACGCGCCGCTGGGGGCCGAGTACCGGCCGGCGACCACGACCGAGGCCGGCCTTGGATGGCTTGCGCAGGCGCGCGGGCCGCTTGACGAAGGCGTCGTGCCCTGAACCGCAAGGATTTGTGCGAAGGCCCTGTCAGACCTCGCCCTGTATCCCGTGCAGCAGGCTGTCCTTGGTGACGATCCCGACCGGTTTTCCGTTGTCCACTATGACGACGGGATTCGTCTGATCCACCGCCAGCCCGACAAGCGTATCCAGATCGTCGTCAGGTCCGGCCTGCGGGTAGTCCTTAAGCGCCGCCAGCTTGCCTGCTTCCTGTTCGTATTCCTCAACCGGCATCATGACGGTGTGTGCATAGACCAGCTTGAGCTTGGAAATCCCGGCGACGAACTGGGCCACGTAGTCGTCCGCGGGTTTGGTCACGATATCCTCGGGGGTGCCGATCTGCACGATCTCGCCATCTTTCATTATCGCGATGCGAGACCCCATGCGGATCGCCTCGTCCAGGTCATGGGTGATGAACAGGGTAGTCTTGTTCATCTTGTGGGACAGTTCGAGGAACTCGTCCTGAAGCCCCCGCCGGATCAGCGGGTCCAGCGCGCTGAAAGGTTCGTCCATCAGCAGGATATCCGGGTCGGCGGCCAGCGCGCGGGCCAGCCCGACCCGCTGCTGCATTCCGCCCGACAGCTCGGAGGGCATCCTGTCGCCGTAGCCCTGCAGGCTGACGATGTCGATTACGCGTTCGGCTTCCTTGTCGCGGATGTCTTTCGCAACGCCGCGCAATTCCAGCGCGAAGGTGATGTTGTCGCGCACGCTGCGGTGCGGCAGCAGGGCCATGTTCTGGAACACCATGCCGATATTGTCGGCCCGCATGGCGCGCAGTTCTTCCCTGTTCAGCTTGTTGACGTCGGTGCCGTTTATATAGATTTCGCCCGCGGTCGGTTCGATCAGGCGGTTGACATGGCGCACCAGCGTGGATTTCCCGGACCCGGACAGGCCCATGATGCAAAAGACTTCGCCCTCGTTGACGCTGATGCTGACATCGCGGACGCCGACGACGCATTCGAACCGGTCCAGAACCTCGGCCTTGCTCAGGTTGCCCTTCTGGATCGCCTCATAGGCTTCCTGCGCGCGATCCCCGAAGATCTTCCAGACGTGACGCAGGTCGACGACGTTCTGGCGGCGCTGGCCGTCGCCGGATTTGCTGGTGCTGGATATCTGGTTCAAATCGGTCCCCGTTCCGTCTTTTACTTGCCGTTACTAAAACACGACAATCCGTTTCATGTCGAATACTCATTTCGATTGGCGGCGGGTCTTCAGGCGACGCCGGAATTCAGCAGTTGCAGCACCGTCACCAGACCGATCGGTTTTTCATCCTGCAGGACGAAGGCCGCGGATATGCGCCGCTCCTGCATCATGTTCAGCGCCCGGCCCGCCAGCCGCTCCGGTTCCAGACAGGCCGGATTGCGGGTCATGATGTCCCTGGCGAAGGTCTGCTGCATGGCGGTCTTCATCGATCCTTCGGAACTGCGCTCCAGATAGCGCCGGATATCGCCGTCGGTGATGACGCCGGCGAGTTTGCCCTCTGCATCCACGATGCCGACGATGCCGAAATTCCGCGCCGACAGCGCCGCGATCACGCCGATTACCGGTTCGTCCGGTCCGACCAGCGGCAACTGGTCCTTGCCATGCATGATCTGGCTGACGACGGTCAGCGCCGCGCCGAGCTTGCCGCCGGGATGGAACTTGTGGAAAGAGCTTTCGGTGAAACCCTTTTGTTGCAGCAGCGTCACCGCCATCGCGTCGCCCAGCGCCAGTTGAAGCAGCGTCGACGTGGTGGGCGCGAGATTGTGCGGGCAGGCCTCGCGCACCTTGGGCAGTACGAGCGCGATATCGGCGGTGCGGGCCAGCGTGCTGGCGCCGTTGCCGGTTATCAGCACCAGCGGCACCTCGAAGCGACGGGTATAGGCCGCGAGGTCGCTGAGCTCACGGGTCTCTCCGGACCACGACAGCATCAGCACGACATCGTCCGCCTGTATCATGCCGAGGTCGCCATGGCTGGCCTCCGCCGGATGGACGAAATAGGCCGGCGTTCCGGTGGACGAAAACGTCGCCGCCAGCTTGCAGGCGATATGGCCGCTCTTGCCCAGCCCGGTGACGATCAGCCGGCCTTTCATGCCGGAAATTGTGGTGATGGCCCTTGCCAGAGCCGCGTGCAATTCCGGTTGCGCCAGCGCCGCCTCTGCGGCGGTGAAGCCCTCGCGGAACGTGGCAAAGGCGGACTGGATGGCGTTTAGGGTATCGGGCATATTCGGGCCTTGCTCCTTCGGGGATCCGTCAACGGCGGTCAAGCTTTGATGATCCGGTCGATTTCCGTCAATTTCTCAAGCAGCCCGCGCATCTGGTCCAGCGGCACCATGTTCGGCCCGTCGCTGGGCGACTTGTCCGGGTCCTGATGGGTTTCGATGAAAACGGCGCCGGTTCCGACCGCCACAGCGGCGCGCGCCAGCGGTGGCACGAATTCGCGCTGTCCGCCGCTCGATCCGCCGAGGCCGCCGGGCAGTTGCACCGAATGGGTGGCGTCGAACACGACCGGATAGCCGGTGCGCGCCATGATTGGCAGGCTGCGCATGTCGCTGACCAGCATGTTATAGCCGAACGAAGTGCCGCGATCCGTCAGAAGGATACGCTCGTTGCCGGTGCTGGTGATCTTGTCGACGATGTTCTGCACGTCCCAAGGGGCAAGAAACTGGCCCTTCTTGACGTTGATCGCCGCGCCGGTTTCGCCGGCTGCCAGCAACAGGTCGGTCTGGCGGCACAGGAAGGCCGGAATTTGCAGGATATCGACATATTGCGCGGCATAGGCGCATTGCGGGATATCGTGGATGTCGGTCAGCACGGGGCAGCCGACGGCGTCGCGCACCCTGGCCAGAACTTCCAGCCCCGCGTCGATGCCCATGCCGCGCGCGGTGCCGAGGCTGGATCTGTTCGCCTTGTCGAAACTCGCCTTGAAGATATAAGGAATGCCCAGATCGGAGCAGGTTTCCGCCAGCGTCTCAGCCAGCATCAGGGCGTGGTCGAGGCTCTCCAACTGGCATGGACCGGAAATCAGGGTGAAGGGCAGTTCGTTGGAGACGGAAACATTGCCAATTTTTACGGTCTTCATTCCAGACCTTCCTTTTTCATGATCGCTTCTATCGTGGCTATGTCAGACGGATTGTTCAACTCCCAAAACTCGCGGGATCGCGCCTCGACCTCGACGCAGCGCACGGGCAGGCCGTTTTCCAGATAGCGCAACTGCTCCAGACCTTCCCGCAGTTCATATACGCCCTGCGGCAGCGCGCTATAGGCTATCAGGGCCTGAGGTGTATAGGCATAGACGCCGACGTGGTGAAACACGCCTGTCGGCTCATCGTCGGCAAAATCGCGATCTGTGAAGGGCAGGACTTCCTTGGAAAAATACAATGCATTGCGGTGCCGGTCGAGCACGGCCGTCGTGCCGCCGACGCGACCGGCCTGCCGGTCCTGCCGCAGCCGTCGCAGGTGGTCGGCCGAGGCATGCAGGACGGGCGTGGCCACCGATATTTCGGGATCGGCCAGCATCGCCTCGACCAGGCCCTCGACATACCAGGCGGGTGTCAGCGGCGCGTCGCCCTGCAGGTTGACGACGATGCGCGGCTGTCTGGGCAGCAGGGCCACCGCCTCGGCGCAGCGCTCTGTGCCGTTGCGGCAGTCCGAAGAGGTCATCAGGACCTCTGCGCCGAAATCCCGCGCCGCCGCTTCGATACGGTCGTCGTCGGTCAGCACAAACACCGCATCGACGCCCTCTGCCGCCATGGCGGCTTCCCAACTGCGCCGGATCAGGGATTTCGACATTCCGGTGGCCCCCCTCAACTGTGCCAGCGGCTTGCCCGGAAACCGCATGGATTCGTAGCGCGCGGGAATGAAAATCACGATATCATCTGGCATGGCGTGTCTCTGTCAATTTGGGTCCGACACCGGAGGTTCCTGAATTCTATAGTCACAAAGCGCCCGGTCGTCGAGTGCCGCGGCGCCAAGCCGGCGGCGACGACCCCCAATATTCCAATTGCGGGTTGATGCCGCCGAGGGTAGACCATTGGAAAAAGGATTTAGCCAATGAAGATTGCGAACCGCGAGATTTCAGAGCTTCACCCGCCGCTTGTAATTGCCGAGATCGGGATAAACCACGGCGGCGATCTGGACGTCGCCAAATCGATGGTGCGTATGGCGCGCGACGCGGGCTGCGAGATGGTCAAGCACCAGACCCATTTCGTCGAGGACGAGATGACCGAAGAGGCCAAATCTATCTTCCCGCCCAATGCCGACGTCTCGATCTGGGAGGTCATGCAGCGCTGTGCCCTGTCGCCGGACGACGAGATTGCGCTCAAGGCCTACACCGAGGACATGGGGATGATCTATATCTCGACGCCGTTTTCGCGCGCGGCGGCGGATTTCCTCGACGGGATCGACGTGCCAGCCTACAAGATCGGCTCGGGCGAGGCGGATAACCTGCCGCTGATCCGCCACATCGCGGGATTCGGCAAGCCTGTTATCATGTCCACCGGCATGCAGACCATCGAGACCATCCGCGCCTCGGTCGATATTCTGGACCGGGCCGGCATCGAGTATGCGCTGCTGGAATGCACCAACCTCTATCCCTCGCCGCCCGAGATCGTGTCCCTGAAGGGCGTGACCGAGCTGCGCAAGGCGTTTCCGAAAGCAGTTGTCGGGTTTTCCGACCATTCCATCGGGCCGGAAATGGCGCTGGCCTCCGTGGCGCTGGGCGCGTCCATCCTGGAGCGCCACTTCACCGACAGCCGCTATCGCAAGGGGCCGGATATTTCCTGTTCCATGGACCCCGCCGAGTTGAAATTCATCATAGACCGGTCGAAGGAAATCCACACCGCGCTGCACAACGAAAAGCAACGCACCGGACCGGAAGAGGATGTTTACCGCTTCGCACGCGCGTCCATCGTCGCGGACCGCGATCTGAAAGCGGGAACCATCCTGAAGCCCGATGATATCTGGGCCCGCCGCCCCGGTTCCGGAGAAATTCCGGGATATGAGTTCGACAATCTTGTCGGACGGCGGCTGAGGGTGGCAAAAACCCGTAACCAGCAATTGAAATGGTCCGATCTGGAAGCGGAATAACCCCGCCTTGCCGAGCGGGCGATTGACCCGTTAGACTGGGCGGCAAAGAAAGAGGCATCGGGCATGGGCAGGCACCTAATATTCGTGACGGGAACGCGTGCTGACTTCGGCAAGCTCGAACCTCTGGCGATTGCCGCGCGGTATGCGGGTTTTCGCGTCAGCTTCTTCGTTACCGGCATGCATATGATGGAGCGCTACGGCCTGACCAAGATCGAGGTCCACCGCGTTCAGGGCGTTGAAGTCTTCGACTATATAAACCAGCGCGCCGATGATCCGCAGGATCTTGTGCTGTCGAAAACCATATTGGGTTTTTCCGATTTCGTTTGCGAGCACAAACCTGATCTGGTCGTGGTCCACGGCGACCGGGTCGAGGCGCTGGCCTGCGCGCTGGTCTGCGCGACGAACTACATCCGCTGCGCCCATATCGAAGGCGGCGAGGTCTCCGGTACGATCGACGAGATTTTCCGCCACTGCAACACCAAGTTGTCATCCTGCCATTTCGTCAGTTCGGACCGGGCCAAGGCCCGGGTACAAGCGCTGGGCGAACCTGCCGACACGGTTTTCGCGATCGGCTCGCCGGAACTCGACACCCACCGCCGCCCGTCCGGTGCAACGCTGGATCAGGTGCGCGAGCGTTATGACATTCCCTTCGCCGACTATGGCATCGTGGTGTTTCACCCCGTCACCTCAGAGGCCGATACGATCGGCGCGCAGGCGCGTTCCCTGTTCGATGCCCTGCAGGCGTCGGGCAAGAATTTCGTGGTCATCGCGCCGAACAACGATCCGGGTTCACGGGATATCTTCGCCGTGATCGAAACGCTTCCCAAGGCGCGGTTCCGGCTCATCCCCTCGATGCGGTTCGCCTATTTCTCGGAGCTGATGAAAAACGCCGCCGCGGTCATCGGCAACAGCAGTGCGGGCGTGCGCGAAGCCCCGTTCGTCGGGGTTCCCAGCCTGAATGTCGGCACGCGGCAGAACAACCGCTCCGACGCCGCGTCGATAACACCCGTGGACGCGTTCGACGCAGAGGCGATAACCGGTTTTCTGGACAGTAAATGGGGTGACCGCTTTGAAGAGGATCAGGGCTTTGGCCTCGGCAGTTCAGCGCAGCGGTTCGTTGAGGTGCTGCAGGAAGAAAGCTTCTGGTCGCGTTCCATGCAGAAAGAGTTTCAGGATTGACGACCGCGCGCCATACCGGCTTGTTGCTGCGCGCCTATCTTTTGGCATCGGCGGTTCTGGGCCCGCTGGCGCGGCGGCATATCCGCAAACGTATTGCGCGACGCAAGGAAGACCGGCTGCGCTATGCAGAGAAGTTCGGCGAAACCACGGTTGCCCGGCCTGACGGGCCTTTGATCTGGCTGCACGCGGTCGGCGTCGGCGAGGTGCTGACCCTGCCGGCCTTGATCCGCGAAATGGCGGATCTGCGGCCCGGGCTCAACTTTCTGGTGACCAGTTCGACACTTACGTCTGCCCGCGCCGTGGCGGCCAACCTGCCGGAGAATACCGTTCACCAGTATATGCCGGTCGACTGCCTTCCCTTCGTGCGCCGGTTCCTGGATCACTGGCGGCCCGATCTGTCGGTCTGGGCGGAACAGGACATCTGGCCGGCGATGGTGGTCGAGACCGACAAGCGCGGCATTCCGCTGGCGCTGGTCAACGGGCGCATGGGGTCGCAGAGCTTCGAGGCAAAGCTGCGCGCAAAATCCCTGTTTGCCGACCTCTACGGCCGGTTCTCCCTGATCGAGATGCAGGACGCTCAGAGCAAGACCCATATGACGCGCCTCGGGGTGCCCGCCAGCGCCGTTTCGGTGCGCCGGTCGCTCAAGGCGGGTGCCCGGCCGCTTGGTTTTGACGCGGCTCGGCTCAAGGCACTTTCAAGCGCGCTGAAAAAGCGCTTCCTCTGGCTGGCGGCCTCCACCCATGCGCAGGAGGAGAGGGACGTCTTTGATGCCCACCGTATCGTGCTGGAACAGCATGGCGATGCGCTCTTGATCCTGTGCCCGCGTGATCCCGCGCGGGGCGCAGAGGCCAAGGCTGCTGCCAAGGCGGCTGGTTTGATGCCGCAACTCCAAAGCCTCGCGCCATATATCGTGCCGGAAACTAACGTCTTTATCGCGGACAGCATTGGTGAGATGGGGCTATGGTATTCGCTCTGCGATCTTGCCTTTGTCGGCGGTTCTCTGGAACCTGTCGGCGGGCATAACCCCTACGAGGCGATGCGGCTGAATTGCGCGGTGGTCCACGGGCCGCATGTGAAGAATTTCGCGCGTGACTACAGCACCGCGCACGAGGCGGGCGCGGTGCTGGAAGTAAAGGATGCCATGGGTTTGGCGGCCGCCGTGCTGGACAAGAAAACCCTGAAGATGCGCAAAAAGGCCAAGAGCCTGCTGGCGGCGGGCGAAGAAAACCTGCGTGACTGCGCGGCGACCGTATTGCAATTGGCGGGCGCTGATGGCCGATAGAGACGCAGCCCCAGCCGACCGGTTCCCCTCGGTCCGGATGCGACTGTTCCTGCTGGGATATGCGCTGCTTTGGGCAGCCGCTTTGCCGTTGGTGCTGCTGTACCTTCTGTGGCGGTCGCGGCGCGATCCGCTCTATCGCCGGCATATTGCCGAGCGCTTCGGCATCTACCGCGCGCACAGCGGCGAGACAGTCTGGGTGCATGCGGTCTCGCTCGGCGAAATGCGTTCCGCCGGGCCGCTGATCAAGGAACTTCTGGAGCGGGGTGAAACCGTCGTCACGACGCATTTCACGCCCGCCGGACGCAAGGCCGCCAACGCGTTGTTCCCATCCGAAGCCGCCGACGGCAGGCTTATCGCGCTATATGTGCCGTTCGAATACGACTGGGCCTACCGGCGGTTCTTCCGGCGCTTCCGGCCGAAATATGGGCTGGTGATGGAAATCGAGATGTGGCCCCGCATGATCGCCAGCGCCCGGACTTGCCGGGTTCCGCTTTTCATGTGCAACGGCCAGTATCCGGAAAAGAGCTTCGAGCGCGACACCGGCCGCACCGCGCTGCGCGGCGAACTGGCGCGCGGATTCGCCGGGCTGATGATCAAGTCGGAAACCCATGCGGCGCGGTTCCGCGCGCTGGGCGCGACGAATATCGCGGTGACCGGAGAATTGCGTTTCGACCAGCCGATCCCGCCGCGCCTGTTGACAGCGGCAAAGGCTTTTTCAAAGTCGGCTGACCTGACGGGCCGTCCCGTGGTCTGTACTGCCAGTTCGGTGCAGGGCGAGGATGAACAATACCTCGCGGCCTACAAACAGGTTCAGGATCGCGCGGCGCAGGCGGGATTGCCCAAGCCGCTGTTTATCCATGTGCCGCGTGCGCCGGAACGCTTTGCATTGGTCGGTGATATGCTGGCCTCGGCGGGTCAGACAGTGCTGCGGCGCTCGCAGGTTCTGGACGCGGATCTGGCGCTGCGATCCGGTTTCGATGCGGCGCAGGCCGACATCCTGCTGGGCGACAGTCTGGGCGAGATGTATTTCTATCTGGCGCTGTCGGATATCACTGTGGTCGGCGGCGGCTTCGTGCCCAAGGGCGCGCATAACGTGATCGAGCCGCTGGCGCTGCAAAAACCTGTGTTGGTCGGGCCGCATATCTGGACCATCGAGTTCCCGGCGGTCGAGGCGATGGCGGCGGGCGTGTTGACCAAGGTTGATACTGTCGGCGAATTGGCCGATGCTCTGTTCGACGGGTTGTACTCCGCGCAGACGGCAGAGGCGAAACAGCGGTTGCGGCAATTTTACGACGAACATTCCGGCGCGACGCAGCGAACATTAGAGGCGCTGCCGAAGCTGATCGAAGGGGCCCATTACGATGACTGAACAATGGATCGCACTGGTCCCGCTGCGCGCCGGGTCAAAGGGCCTGCCGGGCAAGAACACGCGACCGCTGGCAGGCAAGCCGCTCTACCGCCATGCCGTGGATCAGGGGCTGGAGGCGGGGGCTACGCAGGTCTTCCTGTCGACCGATATTCCGGCGCTTCTGGCGGCGGATCACGGTGACGGGGTGCACGCCGTGCCGCGCCCCGCCGAACTGGCGGGCGACACCGTGCCGATGGACGCCGTCCTGCGGCATTTTCTGACCGTGGATTTCGGCCAGTCCGCGACCGTGGTTCTGCTGCAGGCGACCTCTCCGCTGCGCCGCGCGGAGCATATCCGCGGCGCGCTGGAAGTGTTTGCGCGCGGATCCTTCGATCTGGTGATGTCGGTCACGGAAACCGCGCCGACGATCCTGAAATACGGCACTGCGGCGCCGGATGGCCGTTTCGTGCCGGTGTCCGATCCGGCCTATTGCTTTACCAACCGGCAGGCGCTGCCCAAGGTCTATCGTCCGAATGGCGCGGTCTATGTGTTTGGTGCGGACTGGTACCGGCAAAACGGATCGCTCGCGACGCAATCAATCGGCATGTTCGAAATGGATAGTGACAGTTCTCAGGACATCGACACCGAGGCGGATTTCGCGCGGGCCGAGCGTTTGCTGGACCAAGCCGGCCGGTCCTGATGGCGCGCCTTCGTAAATGCGCGGCCATTGCGCCGCAGAGCCGCCTTAATATTGATCTATCACTTGTCCCGGTGGCGCGCTTAACCTATGTGCATTCAGATGCGTAGCTTGATAAACAAAATAAGACCAAAGGCAACCGTTTCGGTCCTCAGGCTCGATGGCGTGATCGGGAGCGGGGGTCGTCTGCGTGGCGGCGCGCTGAACGACGCCGCCCTCGCCTCGATGATCGAACGCGCGTTTCGCAAGGGTAAGCCCAAGGCGGTCGCGCTGGCGATAAACTCGCCCGGCGGATCCCCGGTCCAATCCTCTCTGATCGGCGCGCGTATCCGGCGTCTGGCGCAAGAAACCGATACCCCGGTCTATGCTTTTTGCGAGGATGTAGCTGCGTCCGGCGGTTACTGGCTGGCGACCGCAGCGGATTACATCTACGTCGACGAGAACTCGGTTATCGGGTCGATCGGCGTGATTTCCGCCTCTTTCGGATTCCATGAACTAATGGCGAGGCAAGGCGTCGAACGGCGGGTGCACACCGCCGGCAAGGACAAGAGCCTGCTTGACCCGTTCCGCCCCGAGCGGGCGTCCGACGTCAAGAGGCTGAAGGCCCTGCAAACAGTGATCCACCAGAACTTCATCGATCAGGTCAAAAGCCGGCGCGGCGAAAAACTCGCTGGCGACGACCTGTTTTCCGGTGACATCTGGGTCGGGCAGCAAGGCGTCGATGCCGGTCTTGCCGACGGGGTCGCCCATCTGGCGCCGAAGATGAAGGAATTGTTCGGCAAGGACGTGAAATTCAATCTGCACGGCCAGCGAGTATCTTGGCTGCAGCGCCTCGGCATCGGCACGGCCAGCGATGTGATCAACGGCATCGAGGATCGCGCTCTCTGGTCGCGGTACGGGCTGTAGGCGTGGTCAAGGTCGTCACATTTTTTCTGATCGCCATGATCATTCTGGCCATGATGGGCCGGTTGCGGTTTCCCAAATTCGGATCGCGGGGTGGCAAGACCCGCATCAAGGATGCCCGAAAATGCCCGAAATGCGGCAGCTATATTCTGCATGCGGGCGACTGTGGTTGCGACGCAAAAAAATAAGCCGCGAAGGGCATGGTTTTCATGGATCTGATATATGTCGGACTCGGTTTGGTAATGCTTCTGGTTGCCGGCGATCTGCTGGTGCGGGGCGCCGTTGCGCTCAGCCTGCGTCTTGGCATCCCGGCCCTTATTGTAAGTCTGACGATCGTCGCCTTCGGCACCTCTGCTCCGGAATTGCTGATCGCCGTGCAGGCCGCATTGGACGGCGTGCCGGCGCTGGCGCTGGGCAATGTGGTCGGGTCCAATACCGCGAACATTCTTCTGGTTCTGGGAATTCCGGCGGTGATCTCGGGCATAAATACCAGTAACAGCGACAGCAACGGCGATTTCTGGTTCATGATCGGAGCCTCGGTACTGTTCATCGCGCTGAGTTTTGCGGGGCCGTTATACATCTGGCACGGGTTTGTCCTGCTGGCGGGGATAACGTTTTTCTTGTCGATGGCTTTCGTCAAGGCGCACCGGTCGCGCCGGTTGCAGAACGCGCTGCAGCAAGAGCTTGGCGACGACCACGTGGCCTGGTGGAAGATCGGTACCTTTCTGGTTCTGGGCCTGATCGGCCTGCCGCTCGGTGCGAATTTGCTGATTGATGGCGCCGTTAACATCGCCGCCAAATTCGGTCTGGATGAAGGTATCATCGGTTTGACGCTGGTGGCTGTGGGAACCTCTTTGCCGGAACTCGCGACCTCGGTCATGGCGGCGCTGCGCCGTCAGGCGGACGTTGCTATCGGCAACGTTGTCGGATCGAACATTTTCAACCTTCTGGGCATCATGGGGATTGCCAGCTTTTTCGGGCCGCTTCCGGTTCCGCCCGGCTTTCTGCATCTCGATCTTTGGATCATGCTGGGAACCTCGCTGCTGCTGGCGCCCTTTATTATTTCGTCGCTCAATATCGGTCGTGCATGGGGTGTGGCATTTATCACTTGTTACACTATCTATGTGATGATTCTTTTGCACTAGCCAGGAGCCATGAATATGAATGCCTATACAGCCGCACTGGTCACCGGAGCAGCGACCCGACTGGGCCGTGCCATGGCGCTCGATCTTGGTCGCCGCGGGGTCCATGTTGCCGTGCATTATGCCTCGAGCGCGGATCTGGCCGAACAAACGGTTCGGGATATCCGCGACGCCGGCGGCCAGGCGACGACGGTACAGGCGGACCTGCTGGTCGCGGAAAACATGGAGACGCTCGTTCACCGCGCCGCCGACGCGCTGGGCCGTCCTCTGGACGTTCTGGTCAACAACGCTTCAATTTTCGATTATGACCGGATTGATACCGCGACACAGGAAAGCTGGGACCGGCATATCGGTTCGAACCTGCGGGCGCCTTTCTTTCTGACGCAAGCCTTCGCGGAACAGGCCCCGAAGGCGATAAAAGATGACGCCGGGGAGCCACTCGCGCAAGCGGTCGTGGTCAATATGATCGACCAGCGGGTACGCAAGCTGACCCCGGAATTCATGACTTACACTCTGTCCAAGATGGGCTTGTGGGCCTTTACCCAGACTGCTGCGCAGGCGCTGGCCCCGCATATCCGTGTCAATGCCATCGGCCCCGGACCGACAATGATCGGCGCACGGCAGACGCCCGAGCATTTTGCCAACCAGCGCTCCGCAACGATTCTGGAGCGTGGCGCCAGCGCGCAGGACATCGTTGCGGCCCTGAACTATCTGCTCGATGCGCCGGCTGTCACAGGGCAATTGATATGTGTCGATGGCGGTCAGCACCATGGCTGGAAAACACCGGATATTCTGGGGCGCGAGTGATCAGTTACCTTAATGAATTCTTGATCTGCGCCAATGTTGTCCACCTTTGCTTGTACTAATACAAACCTGTCATAATTTATCCAATGAATTCAGGAATTTGCGCGTGTTAAAAGATTTTATCACATGATTTCAATCACTTGATTTGCTGGTCAAAAAACAGGCAATTCGTTGAAATGCCTTATATAATTGGGAAAATCCGCGGGTAAGGAAAGTTATCCGCAGAGTTATCCACAGAGAGCGTGGACAAGAAAATTCTTGAACTGGACAGGATTTCGGTGCAGCGCGGGAGAGAATCGGGCAAAACGGGCTATGACATCTGAAAATGCACATTCCGGCATGGAGGAGGAAGGCAAGGCGTTCCGGCAAAAGGACGCCCCAAGCGGTCACGAATGCATCCGTTCATATCTGAAATCACTGGACAACAGCCCGGGCGTTTACCGGATGCTGGATGAAAAGGGCGCGGTTCTTTATGTCGGCAAAGCGCGCAACCTGAAGAAGCGGGTCGCCTCCTATGCCAAGCCGACCGGACACAGCGCGCGGATCGGACGGATGATCGCGGCCACGGCTTCAATGATGTTTCTGACCACGAACACGGAAACCGAAGCTCTTTTGCTCGAACAGAACCTGATCAAGCAACTGAAGCCGCGCTACAACGTGCTATTGCGCGACGACAAGAGCTTTCCGAATATTCTGGTCACCCGCGACCATGACTTTCCCCAGATCAAGAAGCATCGCGGCCGCAGATCGCAGAAGGGCGATTACTACGGGCCGTTCGCCTCCGCCGGGGCGGTAAACCGGACGCTGAACCAGTTGCAGAAAATCTTTCTGCTGCGCAACTGTTCCGACAGCATGTTCGCGACCCGCACGCGGCCCTGTCTGCAATACCAGATCGCGCGCTGCTCCGCGCCCTGTGTCGGAAAGATATCGCAGGTGGATTACGCAGAGCTTGTGGCCGATGCCGAACGGTTTTTGTCGGGGCGGTCCACGAAGATTCAGGAACGGCTTGCGGTGCAGATGGCCGAGGCCAGTGCCGCCATGGAATTCGAACGCGCAGCCGCGTTACGCGACAGGATACGTGCGCTGACGCAAGTCCAGACGGCGCAGGGCATCAACCCGCAGGGCGTGACCGAGGCCGATGTCATCGCGCTGCATATGGATGGCGGGCAAGCGTGTATTCAGGTGTTCTTCATCCGGGCCAACCAGAACTGGGGCAACCGCGCCTATTTCCCGCGCACGGGGTCTGGGGCCGAGGCGCCCGAAATACTCGAAGGCTTCATCGGCCAGTTCTACGACAACAAGACCCCGCCGCGGACCCTGTTGCTGTCGCATGGCATCGAGAACGCCGATCTGATGCAACAGGCGCTGACTGAAAAACTGGGCCGCAAGGTCGTGATTTTGGTGCCGCAGCGCGGCGAAAAGGCGGAACTGGTGCTGAATGCCGAGCGCAATGCCCGCGAATCTCTGGCGCGCCGGATGTCGGAAAGCGCTGCGCAGGAAAAACTGCTTGCCGGACTGGCCGAAGCCTTTGATCTGGACGGTCCCCCACAGCGGATCGAGGTCTATGACAACTCGCACATACAGGGCGCGCACGCAGTGGGCGCGATGATCGTCGCCGGACCGGAGGGATTCGACAAATCCGCCTATCGCAAGTTCAATATCAAATCGACCACCCTGACGCCGGGCGACGACTTCGGCATGATGAAAGAGGTTCTGGACCGTCGTTTTCGCCGTTTGCTGAAGGAAGACCCGAGCCGCGAGAGCGGCGTGTGGCCCGATCTGGTGCTGATTGACGGCGGCGCCGGCCAAGTCTCGGCGGTGGCTGAGATCCTTGCCGAACTGGGCATCGACGACGTGCCTTTCGTCGGCGTCGCCAAGGGACAGGACCGCGACCATGGCAAGGAGGAGTTTTATCGCACCGGCGGGCGGCCCTTCGCCCTGAAGCGCAACGATCCGGTGCTCTATTTCATCCAGCGCCTGCGCGACGAGGCGCACCGTTTCGCCATCGGTACCCATCGGCAGAAACGCGCCAAAGCGATGGGCGCGACGCCGTTGGACGACGTGCCCGGCGTCGGAGGCGCGCGCAAGCGGGCTTTGCTGGCGCATTTCGGCTCTGCCAAGGCGGTTGCAAGGGCAGCGCTGAAGGACCTTAAGGCGGTCGATGGTATTTCCGACGGTCTGGCCGAGACTATCCATGATTTCTTCCATGACACTGCCTGATCATTCGGTTAATTGTCATTGGAAAAGCGGACACTGCCGTCCGCAAGCGAAAGCAGGAGTAATGAATGCGTTGGAACCTACCGAATATCCTGACCGTTCTGCGTCTGCTGGCCGCCCCTGCGGTGGCGATCATATTCATATTGGTACACCGTCCCTATGCTGACTGGATCGCCCTGACGCTGTTCGTCGTCGCGGCCCTGACGGATTTTCTGGACGGCTATCTGGCGCGCCGCTGGAAGCAAGAGAGCAATTTCGGTCGCATGCTCGACCCGATCGCCGACAAGGCGATGGTCGTCATCGCTCTGACGGTGCTGACCGCGCTCAGCCAACTGGCTTATTGGGTTGTGATACCAGCCGTCATCATCATGTTCCGCGAGATTTTCGTGTCCGGTCTGCGCGAGTTCCTCGGCGACCGGGCAAGCCTGCTGAAGGTTACGAAACTGGCCAAGTGGAAGACCACGTTCCAGATGATCGCCATCGCAACCCTGTTTTTTGCCACCGGGATGAACTATCTGCACCAGATGCTGTTCTATTCGGTGGAACCGTCGGTGTATGAGCAAAGCCTGGTGACCGGTCCCAGCGACGGGAACCAGATATATGTGGCGTTCATGTCCGGACATTATGCGGCCTGGACCAGCTACGTTATGTTGTGGCTTTCCTCGGGGCTTACACTGATCACCGGATGGGACTATTTGATGAAAGCCATGCCGTTTTTGCGGGAGCCTGTAAAATGACCCTTGATATATTGTATTTCGCCTGGGTGCGCGAACGTATCGGAACCGCGAAGGAAACGGTCGACACGTCGGCCGCGACCGTCGCAGACCTGTTGACCGAATTGCGAAATCGTGAAGAGCGTTATGCGCTCGCGTTTTCCGACCTGACGGCGGTCCGCGTCGCGGTCGATCAGGATCTGGTGGATATGGACGCACCGCTGGCGAATGCCCGCGAGGTAGCGATCTTTCCGCCGATGACCGGGGGCTGACAATGGCGGTTTCGGTCCAGACCGACGACTTCGACATCGGCCGCAGCCTTGCCGAGCTGACCGAAGGGCGCACCGATATCGGCGCGCTGGTCACTTTTACCGGGCTCGTGCGCGACATGCCGGGCGGCGGCTTGCAGGCGATGGAACTGGAACACTATCCGGCAATGACGGAAAAGGCGCTGCGCGAAATCGAGGCCGAGGCGCGAAAGCGCTGGAACCTGTCGGCAAGCCTGATCATTCACCGGATCGGGCGGTTGCAGCCGGGCGACCGGATCATGATGGTCGCCACCGGCTCCGCCCACCGGCAGGACGCTTTCGAAGCGGCCGAGTTCCTGATGGACTACCTGAAATCCCGCGCGCCCTTCTGGAAAAAGGAACACACTGCCGAAGGCGCTGACTGGGTCGATGCGCGCGAAAGCGACGAGGATGCGCTGAACCGCTGGCGGCGCTAGAGCATAGTCATTTTGCTTTCTGGCTATCTCCGGCCCTGAGCTCTTCCAGTTCTTCGCGCAGTGCCTCGGCCTCGCGCCGGGCATGACCTATCCCGTCCATCGCCGCGACCAGTTCATGTTCCTTCTGAACCAGCGTACTGCGGGTTTCGTCCAGCGCCTCTTCAGCCTCGTGCAGCCGCGAGGCCAGGTCGTCGATCTCGGTCACATCGACTGAATTGACCTGATTGAGCCGGCCAAACGCCCAGCGCAAAAGCCACCCCAGAACGAAAGCCGCGAACAGCGTTGTGGACATTACTAGGATCAGCTCGGTTCTACTCATCGTTGGTTTCCTTTGAGACCAGATGGAATTCTATCCGGCGGTTGGCGGCGCGACCTTCTTCGGTGTCATTGTCGGCGATGGGCTGTTCTTCGCCATAGCCGATCGCGGTGATGCCGGATGTCAGAACCCGGCGGGACAGCAGGGCGCTCAGTACCGACTCGGCGCGTGACTGGCTGAGGTTCTTGTTCATGTCCTCGCGTCCCTGGCTGTCGGTGTGGCCTTCGATCACGAACCCTACGTCTGCGCAGTCACGCAGCACCTCTGCGATATCCGAAATGACCGGCAGGCTCTCGGCCTCGATATCGCTGGAGGCGGGTGCGAAAGTGATCTGCTGCTTTTTCAGAATGTCCGAAATCCGGGACTCGCATTGCTCGGGCGACACGGTTTCGACGACAGGGACGAGCCGCTGGTCGAACCTGACGTTCAGGCGATAGTCACCCTTGCCGTCGATTTTGTCGGTCAGCACGCGGGACACCTCTGCCCGGACATCGGGATCGCCGGACACACCGCTGATGCTGATATTGTCCGGCTGCACGACCAGAATGCCGGAATGCAGATAGGACAGGCCCTCGAGCCCGGCCAGCACCCGAACCGGCCAACCCTCGGGCAGGTTTTCCGTGACGCGTGTCTGGTCGAAGACCACCTCGTGCCCGAACAGCGCACCGGCATAGCTGTTGACCGATTGCTTGATCAGCTCGTCCGGCACGCGGCCGCGCATCTGGATCAGACCCTCGGAGCTTTTGGTCACGACGAATTCCGGAACTTCCGCAGTTCCTTCCGTTCCCTCGACAATCGGCTTAGGCGGCAGAACCGCCAGCAGAGAGAACAGGTCCGGCAGGCTGTTTTCCAGACGCCCGACAACCGTGTCAAATTGCTCCTGCTGCAAATCCTCGCCGCCGATCAGCGATATTTCGGTGTCCGTGAAGGTCAACGTGCCGCTGCCCAGTTCGGCCAGCGCCTCGAGCGCCTGTATCACTGCGTCGGTCCAGTCTGTCGTCGGGATGCCGAGACCGACCTTGCATGCCGGTTCTCCGGGATAGCCCGCGGACTTGACCGCTTCGAGAATTCGGCCCTTGTTATAAGGCGTGTCGGCAGAACAGGCGGTCAGTTCCATTTTGCCGGCGTCTATCGCCAGCAGGAACCGGAACGGAGAGATCACCTGCCGTGGCGCAGAGATATCGAGGATAAGCTCGATATCTTTCGGGGCGGAAGCCCGAAGCTCCTCCGTCAGCTTTTTCTGATCGTCGACTGAATCGGTGACCGCCGTGATCCTGATCACCTCCGGCGTCACGCTGATCTTGGAGCGCGGTATCTTTTGCAGGCTGTCCAGTGCGTAGCGCAGCGCCGGCTCCCAACCGCTGGGGACCGGATAGTCCGCGGTCTCCAGCATGTCGGTTACCTCGGCCTCGCGGTTTTTCGCGGTCAGCAGTTCGAGTATCTCGGCGCGTCCGGTTTCGGACGGAACCAGCCCGATCAGGGAAACGCGGCGTTCGTTGCGCAAGACTTCGAGAGAGAAGCGCGGCGGCTGCAGGTCGTCCGGCTTCACGACGCTGGCCTGATCGTCGATGCGGCTGGCGTCGACCAGCTTGCCGATGATTTCCACCACCCGCAACCGCTGCGCTTCGTCCGGCGCGACACCGCTCAGCCGCACCTTCAGGCCATCCGACCGTATCAGCGCCCAGTCCTGACCGGCGGCGCGTAGGGCGACGGCGACTTTTTCCTCGGTCGCACGCTCCAGATAAGTCACCGCAGTGGCCGAGACGAAGTAGGATGCTGCTGCGATCAGGACAAAAACGATAGCCGCGAAAAGGAGTGCCGTTCTGTGCATCAGATGTCCATGTTGCAAGTAGTGATGCCTGTCTAGTCGATCGGAAAACCGCGATCAAGCAGGCTGTCAGATCGTGGTCATAAACACGCCGATCAGCAGGAACAACACCGGAATCAATCCGGCGTCGCGGTTCTTGCGGAACAGCCGGAGGCACATTTCGGCGTCGTCGATATCGAGCTTTCGCAATTGCCATGTCATATGCCAGCCAAAGGCCCATATCCCGGCGAAGGCCACGGTGATCGCCAGAACATTCGCGACGCCAAGCGCCGCCTGTATCAGGGCCAGGAACATAAGCGTGACCGTTGTCGCCATGAACAGCGCCAGCCAGGTCAGGGTCCTTTCACCGAACAGCAGCGCCGTGGATTTTACGCCGATCAACGCGTCGTCCTCCTTGTCCTGATGCGCGTAGATCGTGTCATAGAACAGCGTCCAGGACATGCCGGACAGGTACAGCAGGACCGGCGCGACTGACAGGCTGCCGGTATGCGCCGCCCAGCCGAGCAGGGCGCCCCAGTTAAACGCTATTCCCAGGAATATCTGCGGCCACCAAGTGAATCGCTTGGCAAAAGGATAGACCGCAACCGGCCCCAGCGCGAGTATGCCAAGGCCAATGGTGAACGGATTGAAGGTGAGCAGGATGCCGAAGGCAACCAGCGCCTGTATCGCCATCCAGACCAATGCCTGTCGCACGCTGACCTGTCCCGAGGGGATCGGGCGCGACCGGGTGCGGGCGACCTTGTCATCTATGTCGCGGTCGGTGATGTCGTTCCACGTGCAACCGGCGCCCCGCATCAGGAAAGCGCCCACGGCACAGCCGAACGCAATCCAGATGTCGCCGCGCGACGGCCCCGCCGGATCGCCGAGGATTGCCAGCAGCAAGCCCCACCAGCACGGGATCAGCAACAGCCAGGTGCCCGCCGGACGGTCCGCGCGCGACAGCCTCAGATAGGGCCGCGACCACAGCGGAAAGTAGCGGTCCACCCAGTTTCGGTCCGTCGCGTCGGCGACACGGATATCGGGGCCGATACTGTTTTCCGGGTCTGGCGTCTGCGGCTTTTCGGTCATAGAGTGCGCCCATGGTTGAGATGGCAAAAATCAGACTCTTTGTAGACGCTCCCTTAGGGGAGGGGCAATCGGTTTCGCTGTCGCGGGATCAGGCGAACTACCTTTTCAACGTCATGCGAAAGGGGCTGGGCGACAAGATC
>JBFFQS010000008.1:0-25588 GCA_041573315.1 Amylibacter sp.
GTCAGCGAAAACGGTCTTCCGTCGGCAGCCTGCATATAGAAATCATGCAACCATATTCCCTCTTCGCCGCGGGAGATCTCGAACGGATACTCTTCGAGGACGCGAAAACCCATATGCTCGAGCACCGGCAGGCAGTCCGACAGCGGCACAGCCCGGCCTAGGTGAAACAGCTTGAACCGCACGTCGGAATCTGGGTCCTCCAACCGCCGGTAGAACTTGAGCCCCAAAGGCGCTTCCTTGCACAATTCCTCCATCTTTTCGATATCGGCCATCGCGCTTACCGTCTTGAAGGCATCGCGATAACTGGAGGCGAAGCCCTTGTGATAGAGCGCATGCAGCCGATTGCCCTCGTGCTCGCCGAACTTCTCGATCAGCCCTTCGCGCAGCACGTCGCCCCAGCTGCGCACCGTATCGACAATGCGCTGCTCGACCGCCGCAACGTCTACATCCTGTGTTCCGCCACTCTGAACCGCGACCACGAAATGCACCCGCGCCAGCGCGTCATTGCCGTAGGTGGGGGTCCAGGTCGCGATCCGGCCGTTGAATTCCTCGGACAGGATGTCACCCAGCTTCATCCGCAACTCGGTATTGTAACGCTCCCGGGGAACGTAAACGAGGCAGGATACGAACCTTCCAAACCGGTCAGGCCGCACGAACAGCCGCGTTCGGGGCCTCGTGGTCAGATGCAGCACCCCGATGGCATTGTGGTAAAGCTGATCATCCGAGCTTTGGAACAACTCGTCGCGCGGATAGGTTTCCAGCACGTTGGTCAGGGCTTTGCCATCATGGCTGTCAGGCGCGAAGCCCGCGCGGGCGATGATCCGCTCTATCTTCTGACGCAACAGCGGGATGGCCCGCGGGCTCCGGTTATACGCCGCGGACGTGAAATGCCCGATAAACGCATGTTCACCAATAACCTTGCCATTTGAATCGTAGTGCTTGATGCCGATCAGGTCGAAATGCGCGGTCCGGTGAACAGTCGAGCGCCGGTTTGCCTTCAGGATCAGCAGCGGAGAGACGTCGGTAACGAACTCGTCCATTTCGGGCGACCAATGGGCGAAATTACCTCCCGCGTCGCGCAGGATCGTATAATCAGGATCCCGCATGAGCCCCAGACCGGAGCCTTCGACGAATTCCGAACCCTGCTTACGGGCATCCCCGATGCGGTATTCACGGTAACCGAGGAAGGTGAAATGGTTTTGCGCCAGCCAGTCCAGAAACTCCTCCACTTCGGCGGCGGCTTCTTTGACCTCTTTCGGCGTGTCCTTTTTCAGCGCGGTCGAAACTTCATCCAGCTTATTCAGAATCGGCTTCCAGTCTTCAACCGAAACGCGGACATCCGCCAACACCTGCCGGATTTCGGACTCCAGTTCAGCAAGCGCCGCGTCGTCGCCGATCTGGTCGACCTGCGCCTGTATCACAGACTCCCGCATAGCGTCTTTGTCATCGGCTTTCAGCAGTCCGATTAGATTGCCTTTTTCATCGCGGCTGACCGTAATAACGGGATGCAACAGCGTATGAATGCCGATGCCGCGCTCGGTAAGCAGTGCGGTGACGGAGTCCACCAGAAACGGCATGTCGTCATTGATGATCTCCAGCACGGTATGAGGCGACTCCCACCCGTGTTCCGCCATGCGCGGGTTATAGAGGCGAACGACCGGCATTCCCGGGTCACGATGTGCGCAAAACCGCCACAAAGCCAGCGAGGCCGCATAGATTTGTTCGGGTTCGTGCGCGACCACTTCGTCAGGCGACACGTTGGAATAGAATTGATTCAATGCTTCCGAAAAGGCGGTCCAGTCCGCCTTGCTCAGCCGCTCGGCGCCGATTTCCCGAACTTCCGCAAGTTTTGCGTGCAGTTTTTCCTGATCTTCCTGACTCATGCATTCCCTCCCGTTTCCCCGCCTCTTTTAAGATACCGCAACGCGCTTGGATCGGCCAATCGATGCGGAAATGAGCGGCCTTGAAGCCTGATTGTACATCGTGGCGAGCCAAAATATAGGAAAATCTAAGAAAATCTCATGTTCCTTCGCGACGTCTGATAATGTCGCCGCCTTCTTCCTGCCATGTCCCGCCGCACCTGAGCCGGTCGCGGGTCCGCGCGCAATATGAGTCGTCAGGAAGTCCGGGTGCGGCGAAGCCAGCGCTGAGCTTCGTCTTCGTCCTCAAACCGGTAGAATTTCATCTCTGCCTTGGCAAAAGGAGCAGCCAGCCGCGTTACCCATTCCTCTGTCGCCGAGTTTCCGATAACAGCAATCCGCCCCGTATCGTTCCGATGCCGAAGGTCGAATCTCAGCTCGCGCCAGAGCGCCTCGAGTTCCCAGCCCCGGAAATCTTCCAGACGAACCATCAACCTCAGAGGCGGCCCGGAAAGCTCCAGCGCGTGTTCGACCTCGGGTACAGCGACCTTGTAGTCGTTCGCGGTGAGCACACCTGAGGCACGCACTATGAGGATGCCGTTGGGTTCGTCGTGTTCTACTTCGATCATTTGGAAATACCCCCTAACAAAGTGACCATCCACGCGCCCGCTCTCAGAACACATCGCGCGCGGCAAGCTGTGGTCAGAGATATGCATTCTTCCTGCACAATAAAGGTCAGAGGCGCTGGCGGACATATCATTCCCTGCCAGACCTCCGCGCGACACGCGTCCGGCCAGGCCTTCGAGGCTTTTCAAAACGAGCGTAACTTGATCTAGATTAAAGGCTCGTGAGTTGCGCTCCGGTATAATCATGAAATTATTTGATGTCTTTCATGGATATGGCACGTCCGATTGTCTTCTGCCGAAGGGTGAACCCGTTATGAACGATAAGGAAGCGATCGGGCATATCATTTCCATCGAGGGCAGCATTGCGGATATCCGCTTTGACGGCCCCCTGCCCGAGGTCGGAACCCACCTTGTGACGCTTGGCGATCCACAGATCGATATCGAGGTTGCGAGCCTGCCGCGCGGCGATGTTGCACGCGGTCTGGCCCTGAATCCAATGGGACATTTGCGGCTGGGCCTTGCTGTTCGGAATACCGGCGCTCCGCTTATGGTGCCCGTCGGTGAAGCCCTTCTGGGACGTATGCTGGATATTTTCGGAAAAACGATCGACGACAAAGACCCGCTGGGCGACGTCCCCCGGCGTCCCATCACCGGCCTGCCGGTACCCATGTCCAAGCGCCGGGTCGAGGGCAGGATTTTTGAAACCGGCATCAAGGCAATCGACCTGCTGAGTCCGCTGGAAAGCGGTGGCAAGGCCGGGCTGTTTGGTGGGGCGGGTGTGGGCAAAACAGTCCTGATCACCGAGATGATCCACAACATGGTCGCCGAATATGAGGGCGTCAGCCTGTTCTGCGGGATAGGCGAAAGGTCCCGCGAGGCCGAAGAGCTGTATCGCGAAATGGAAAGGTCGGGCGTGCTTGACCAGACGGTGATGGTATTCGGCCAGATGAACGAGAGCCCCGGCATACGGTTCCGCGTCGGCCACGCCGCCCTTACGATGGCGGAGTATTTCCGCGACGACATGCACCGTAACG
Source organism: Amylibacter sp. (assembly GCA_041573315.1). GTDB lineage: Bacteria > Pseudomonadota > Alphaproteobacteria > Rhodobacterales > Rhodobacteraceae > Amylibacter. Next base: position 3,520 of record JBFFQS010000008.1, read on the forward strand.
TGCTGGTGTTGATAGACAATATCTTTCGGTTCGTACAGGCTGGGGCCGAGGTCTCCGGCTTGTTGGGGCGCATTCCGTCGCGTGTGGGCTATCAGCCGACCCTGGCGACGGAACTGGCCGGACTCGAAGAGCGTATCTGCTCGACCTCCAGCGGCACGATGACGTCGATACAGGCGGTTTACGTCCCTGCTGATGACATTACAGACCCGTCGGCCACGCATACGTTCGCCCACCTTTCGGCATCTATCGTTCTGTCGCGCAAGAAAGCCTCCGAAGGTTTCTATCCCGCGATCGACCCACTGAAATCATTTTCCAAGATGCTGACGCCCGGGACGGTCAGCGACCGGCACTACCGGATTGCCGGCGAAGTCCGCAATACGCTGGCGGATTACGAAAGCCTGAAAGACATCATCTCGATGCTGGGACTGGAGGAGCTGTCCGAGAAAGACCGCGCCACGGTCAAACGCGCGCGGCAGCTGGAACGTTTTCTGACGCAACCGTTTTTCTCCACCGAAGCGATGACAGGTCGGTCCGGAAAATTCATTTCGCTGGAAGATACGCTGGCGTCCTGTGAAAAAATACTGGCCGACGCATATGCAGACCGCTCGGAGGACGCATTCTACCTGATCGGCACTGTCGATGATCTCGAGGAAACCGGCGAAGGAACTGATAAGGGTGCGGCCGATGCAGCTTGAAATTTTAACACCCCTGCAGATCAGCGTTCGCACGCCCGTGCGGCGGATCGTGGCAGAGGGCCCGGACGGCAGTTTCGGCATGCTGCCGCATCATATCGATTTCGTATCCCAGCTCGTTCCGGGCATTCTCGTCTATGAGGACATGCAGGGAGAAGAGCACTATGCGGCTGTGAACTTCGGGACCCTGATAAAATGTGATGATCGGGTCCGCATCGCCACGCGAAGCGCCATACTGGGCGAAAACCTGGACACGCTTGAGGCCCGCATGAAACGCGAATTTCGGCAGCAGGACGAAGAGGAACGCGAAGCACGCTCCGCACTCGCCCGGCTCGAAGCGCAGATGATCCGTCACTTTCTGGACCCGGAGAAGACGCAGTAATGGGTGAAAAGAACAAAAATGAAGAGGCGGAAGCCATCGCCGATCAGATCGCCAGAAAGGCGCGGCGCAAGAAAGAGGCGCTCAAGCGGCATGACGATAACGTCTGGTACGGGCTGGGCATGTTCGGTCTGGTCGGCTGGGCCGTAGCAGTGCCCACCCTGCTGGGCATCGCACTTGGCGTCTGGCTCGATATGCACACATCGACCAGGTTTTCATGGACGCTGACGCTGCTGTTTCTTGGCGCAATCCTCGGCAGCCTGAACGCCTGGTACTGGGTGCGGAGGGAGAGCCGAAATGATTGAAGCAGCGCCCGACTATGCCATTCTGTTACTATTCATGGGATTTGTCACCTTGCTGATCGTTCCGGTCAAGGCATTGCTTGGCCTCGTCGAGGTTCCTGCACTTGTGGGGTATATCCTGCTGGGCGCCATACTGTCCTTTGCAATTGCGGGAACGGATGTTCTGACGCCGGGTTTCGAGGATGGAGTCGAGTTTCTGGCCAAGCTGGGCATCGTTGCCCTGCTGTTTCGCGCCGGGCTGGAAAGTGATCTGAAACAGATGGTCAAGCAGCTCCGCAACGCAGCCACGGTCTGGGTCTCGGATGTCTCTGTGTCTGCAAGCCTGGTCTTCGCGGTCGTCTACTTCTGGCCGGGCATGGGCCTGATACCGGCATTATTTGCCGGTATTGCCGCGAGCGCCACCAGCATCAGCGTATCCATAGTGGTTTGGGAGGACTCCGGCGCGATTGATACACGCGAAGGGGCGATACTGTTGGATGTCGCGGAACTCGACGACCTGTCGTCCATGCTGTTGATGAGCGTGCTGTTCGCCGTTGCCCCTATGTTAAAGACAATCCCTTCGGACGGCATCGTCTTTGTCGCGCTGCAAACAGCTGTCGTCGAGCTTGCGTGGTTCGTTATATTCTGCGCCGCATGTTACGGCTTCTCGCGGTATGTTGAACACCGATTCCGTCTGCTTTTCAATCGTTTAGACAAAAAAGTTGGCACAATGCTTTTCGCCGCCGGAACCATGCTGCTGATCGCCGCAGGGGCAGAACTGATAGGGTTCTCGATTGCGGTCGGAGCGCTGTTCGCGGGCCTCGCCTTCAGCGACGATCCTCAGGCCACCCGGATCGACAAGGCGATCGAGATCCTCGTAGCCCTGTTCGGCCCTTTTTTCTTCCTGACCATCGGCCTGTCGCTCGACCTTTCGCAGATCAGCGAGGCCCTCGGCCTGACCGCGTTGATGCTCGCGGCGGCCGTGTCGGGCAAGCTGCTGGGTGCCGGATTGCCTTCGGCCGCTCTGCTTTCGCAAAGCAGCGGCATGCTGATCGGCGCAAGCATGATCCCGCGCGCCGAAATATTCCTGATCGTGATGCTGCAGGGGCTTTCGCTGGGTCCCTGGGCCGTTCCGCCTGAACTCTACGCTGCAGCCGTGGTGACCTGTCTCATCACCTGCCTGCTCGGACCGGTCGCCGTTGCCCGGGCCCTGCCGCATGTAAAATTACGAAAGGCCAAGGTATGACGCCGTTGTATTTCGCTACCGCGTTCTTCGCCGGGCTTTGCCTCGGGGCGGCTTATTTCGCGCTTCTCTGGGCCGCGGTGCAAAGACTTGTCGCAGGCACTCCGGCTTGGAGCCATATGGTTTTGGCGCTTGTACGTCTGGGATTGGTTCTGGGCGCGTTGGCCGGCGCGATGGCGCTGGGAGTTCCGCTTTCCCAACTGGCCTTCGCGGGTCTTGGGTTCCTGACGTCCCGACTGGCGGCAACGCGCCTCATACGGCCGCGACGGAAGGAGCCGTAACAGATGGATATCAGTCCCGACCAGTGGGTATTCTATGAATGGAACGGCCTGCGCCTGAATGCCACCATCGTGTTCACATGGGCGGTCATGGCGGTTCTGACGCTTGGATCCTGGGCGATCACGTCGCGGCTCTCGGAGGGGGAAACGGTATCCCGCTGGCAAGTGATGCTCGAAGTGATCGTCACGACGATCCGCGATCAGATTGCCGAGGTCGGAACGGACCACCCCGGCCGCTACCTTCCCTTCATCGGGACGTTGTTTCTCTACATCGCCACGGCGAACCTGTTGTCGGTCTTTCCGGGCTACCAGCCGCCAACCGGGTCGCTTTCGACAACGGCGGCGCTGGCGATCTGCGTTCTGATTGCCGTTCCGGTCTTTTCGATCGCCACCCGCGGTCTGACAGAATACCTGCGCGGATATATCAGGCCCACCTTTCTTATGCTGCCATTCAACATCATAACCGAACTGTCGCGCACGCTGGCGCTGGCCATTCGTCTTTATGGGAACGTCATGAGCGGCACAATCATCGTCGGTATCATGATCAGTATCGCGCCGTTCTTTTTCCCCCTGATGATGCAGGTGCTCGGCCTGCTGACCGGGCTTATCCAGGCTTATATCTTCGCTATCCTGGCTATGGTCTACATCGCATCGGCGACACGCGCTCAGCGCAGGGATACCGCCGATGCCTACGCATTCCCAGAAAACCCCGAGAAAGGAGACTGAACATGGAAGCATCTGTCTTGATCGCCGTGATTTCCATAATCACGGCCGGACTGTCCATTACCATCGGCACCATCGCGCCGGCGCTGGCCGAAGGCCGCGTGGCGGCGCAGGCGCTGTCGTCTATCGCGCAGCAACCGGACGCCTCGAATACGATCACGCGTACGCTGTTCGTCAGCCTTGCGATGATCGAGTCCACTGCAATCTACTGCTTCGTGGTCTCGATGATCCTGATATTCGCCAATCCGTTTGTCGACCTGGCGGTACAAGCGGCACAAGCGGCCGGAGGCTGATCCCGTGGAACTCGACTGGCTGACAGTTGCGGCGCAGATCGTCAATTTTCTGGTTCTGGTCTGGCTGCTTCAGCATTTTCTCTATGCGCCGATCACCAAGGCCATGAGACGCCGGGAGGAGCGGATAGAAGAAAGGCTGGCCGATGCGCAGAAAAGCCGCAAGGAAGCGGAAAACGAAGCCGCGAAGCTGCGCGACAAGCAGGAGGAGCTGGAAAATGACAAAGAGGGGCTGATGGAAGAGGCGCGTTCAAAGGCCGCGGAATTGCGCGACAAGCTGGAAGACGAGCTGCGCGAGGACATAGAGGAAAAGCGCGAGGCCTGGCACAAGCGGCTGGACGAGGAGCGGGTGGAATTCTCCGAAGACTTCCGCAAGATGGCCTCGCGGCATGTGATCAAGACCGTCCGGGCAATCCTGTCGGATTTCGCAGACGCGGATCTTGCTGTCCAGATTGCAGGGGAATTCGTCAACCGGCTCGAAAGCCTGTCCGAAGATGACCTGCAAAGGCTTAAGACGGCTGTTTCACGTCCGGACGGAGACGTGGTTATCGAAAGCGGTATCGAACTGCCCTCCGCAGCCCGCGGCAAGATAACCCGTGCGCTGCATGAAAAACTGAACACGGACAAAGAGGTGGACTACCGGACGTCGGATGATCTTGTTCTCGGGATACGCCTGATCCTTGGAGAGCAAACGGTGGAATGGTCGGCCCGCCGGCACCTGGACAAGCTGGAGGACGTCGTGGAAGAGGCGCTTGAAAGCGATGCAGCCAGAGCAAAAATGACCGAGGCCAAAAAGTAATGCTGAGAGATCTGAGCCAGAAACTGTTCAAGCGGCTCGACGGCATCCTTGCCGAAACCGAGCCGACGCTTGAAGTTGCCGAGATTGCGCGGGTTCTGAGCCTCGGCAGCGGCGTCGCCCGGATTGCGGGATTTACCGATCTGGCAGCAAACGAACTGTTGGCCTTTGCCAGCGGCGGCATCGGCATCGCCTCCAGCCTCGGCGAGAACAGCATTGGCGTCGTGGTGCTGGGCGGAACGGAACATATACGGCCCGGAGAAAAAGTCAGACGCCTGCACAGGGTGGTAGACGTGCCGGTGGGCGAGGCTCTGCTGGGTCGCGTCGTGGACGCCTTGGGCAGGCCTCTGGACGAAGGCGGCGCGATCAATACCGACAGCCGGATGCCGGTGGAACGCGCTGCCCCTCCGATCATGCACCGCGCTCCGGTGGAGGTACCCCTGCAGACGGGGATCAAGGCAATCGACGCTGCGATCCCGGTCGGGCGCGGACAGCGTGAACTGATTATAGGCGACCGGCAGAGCGGCAAGACCGCGATTGCCTTGGATACCATTTTGAACCAGGCTTCCTCGGGCGTTATTTCGGTTTATTGCGCTATCGGCCAGCGGGCCTCTGCCGTCGCGCGCGTAATCTCGGCCCTGCGGGATGCAGGCGCGATGGAACGGACCATTGTCGTTGCAGCCAGCGGCAATGACCCGCCCGGCCTGCAGTTTATCGCGCCCTATGCGGCCACCAGCATGGCGGAATACTTCATGGACCAGGGCCGCGACGTATTGATCATTTACGACGACCTGACACGCCACGCGCGGGCGTATCGCGAACTGTCGTTGCTGCTGCGTCGCCCGCCGGGACGAGAGGCCTATCCCGGCGATATTTTCTATATCCATGCGCGCCTGCTGGAACGCGCGACACAGCTGCGCGACATTCACGGCGGCGGGTCCATGACCGCGCTGCCCATCATCGAGACGCAGGCACAGAACATCTCTGCCTATATTCCGACCAACCTGATCTCCATCACCGACGGGCAGATCTACCTGTCGCCGGAATTGTTCGAAAAAGGACAGCTCCCCGCGATCGACATCGGGACTTCGGTTTCCCGCGTCGGCGGAAAGGCGCAGCTTTCGGCTTATCGGGCCGTCGCCGGCGACCTTCGCCTGAACTATTCACAGTTCGAGGAGTTGGAGAGCTTTGCGCGTTTCGGCACCCAGCTTGATGAAGATACCCGGCGCAAATTGACGCGCGGACGCAGGGTCCGCGAAGTCCTGAAGCAGCGAGAGCACCAGCACTTGCGGGTGCCCGAGCAGATAGCGGAGCTTTTGGCTGCGAACGAGGGCCTGTTCGACACCATAGAACTGAAAGATATCGGACCGGCGCTAAAGACCGTACGGCACGCCGTTTTGCAGGAATTGCCCGATCTGTGCCAGCGCATCGAGGACGGAGAGAAACTGGAAACGGAGGACCGCAAGGTGCTGATCGAAACGATGCGCGAGGCTCTGTCGGCAGGAGAAGACGCAGTTAGCGGAGGATCGCGCGGTGGAAACCCTTGAATCCATCTCGGCCAGCCTGAAGACGACCGAAGGCATCCGGTCCATTGTCCGGACCATGAAATCGCTGTCTGCGGCCAGCATCCATCAATACGAGAGCGCGGCGGACGCGATCGCGGAATATTCGGACACGGTTGATCAGGGGCTGCAGGTCGTCCTCAGAACTGGCGAAGCGCAGAGACCCGATGGCCGCATCTGGCAGCGAGACACCGTCGAAGGCGGACGCAACGCCGTTATCGTAATCGGATCCGATCGCGGATTGTGCGGGCGTTTCAACGACAAGATAGCGGCCTTTGCCAGCAAGAATTTTCTGCAAACACGGGATGGGACGCAGGAAAAACCAATCCTGTGCGTTATGGGGCTTCGCGCGGCGGCGCGGCTTTCGACCGAGGGCCATGACGCCAATGAAATAATCGGGCTTCCCGGCTCTGCCGGCGGGCTTTCGAAAGCGGCGCAGCAAGTCATCACCTATATAGAACGCCTTAACCGTACAGAATCCGTCACGCGGGTGCATCTGGCCCACAACAGCCGCACGGCCGGATCCGGCAGCACGCCAGTCGCACATCCGATCCTGCCTGTGCCCCCGGACTATCTGGAAGCTCTCACCCGAAAGCCCTGGCCATCACGGAGTTTGCCCATGTTCCGGATGGAAGGAAAAGCGTTACTGGAATGGCTGTTGCGGGAGACTATTTATGTCGCTGTCTACCGCGCGCTTGCGGAGTCGCTGGCCAGCGAGCACGCTTCCCGACTGGCCTCCATGCAGAATGCGGAACACAATATTACAGAGCGGAAAGAAGAATTGCTCGCAAGCTTTCGCCGGAAACGACAGGAGAGCATTACCGGAGAGTTGCTGGACCTGATCGTCGGTTACGAAACGTCTCAACAACCGCAAGAGTGAGCATCCTGACCTCGCTGCACTCGTCCAACCTCCTCAGTCCACCGGCGCAGGCGTATCGCGCAGGCACGGGTCGTGAAACAGCCCGACCACTTGGCCCTGAAAGGTGAAGTAAAATTCATTTGGGCTGTAAAACAGAAAAGCTCCGAAAAAAGTCACATTCAAGAGGGATCAACCGTGGCTTGTTGCAACCACTGGCCGGGACTCTATATTCGAATTTATGCTGTTAAGACCTCGAAACCGGCACTAGGGTGTCATTGAACAAAATACGAAGTGAGGACTATGCCTAATTCAATTGTACGCAAGGCCGTTTTTCCGGTCGCCGGCCTCGGAACCCGATTTTTGCCGGCGACAAAAGCAATGCCCAAGGAACTTCTGCCGATTATCGATAAGCCGATTATCCAGTATGCCGTAGAGGAAGCCGTCGCTGCCGGCATTACCGACCTAATATTTATCACAGGTAAATCCAAACGCGCCATCGAAGACCATTTCGACTCCAATCTTGAGCTCGAAATGGCGCTAAAGGCCAAAGGCAAAGATGATGTCCTTGCGCAAATCCAGAACATTGTGCCGCCCGGCGTGAACTGTATCTTTATCCGCCAGGCGGAGGCGCTCGGTCTGGGCCACGCGGTCTTGTGCGCCGAACCGGTTGTCGGCAACGAACCGTTCGCGGTGCTGCTGGCCGATGACCTTATCCAGGGCAAAGTGCTACCGACGCCACAAATGGTGAAGGAATTCAAGGATTCTCCCAACACGCTGCTGATGACAATGGAAGTCGCGGAGGAAGACGTATCAAAATACGGCATCATTCGCTCTGGCAGAAAGTTCTCCAAGACGCGCACGGATGTCGAGGAAGTGGTTGAAAAGCCATCCCCGAAAGATGCGCCATCCCGCAGCGCATCAATCGGGCGCTATATCCTGGAGCCGGAAATTTTCGATACGATCCGCAGTCTGCCACCCGGACACGGCGGCGAAATCCAGTTGGCCGATGCCATCAACAAGCTGGCCCAGAAAGGCCATGTCCAAGCCATCCAGATGACCGGACAGCGATACGATTGCGGATCGAAATCCGGATATCTGGAAGCGATTTTCGATTTCGCTCTGGCCGATAAAGAGTATGGACCCCGGCTGGAGGAACATATCCGGAGCCGCCTGAAGATTACTTAGGTCTTGGAGCCGCCCAGCAGCACCGAAACTTCGCTGCTCTTTCCCGCACCGGGAAAGCTCAAGGATTTCGTCTTGCTGACCTTGCCGTTTACGGTCGTCTTGACGACCCCGTGACCGCAATGATCCGGGTCGTCTATCGTTATGGACAGCCGCCCGTTCGGGCCGTCTAGCGAAAGTTGCGCGCCGCTCCAATCGCGCGGCAGGCAGGGGTCCAGTGTCAACTTGCCGTTTTTGAACTCCGCGCCCAAAATTCCGTGTACGGCCAGCTGCCAGGACCAGCCCGCGGCGCCTGTGTACCATGTCCAGCCGCCCTGCCCCGTCAGATCGCCGGTTCCCGAAACGTCACCCGCCAGCACATAGGGTTCGCGAAGATAGTGCCGAGCCTCATTCATCTTGGCAGCACGGCGGACGGGACTGATGATATCAAAGACCTGCCATGAGCGATCGCCGTCGCCCATCCGCGCCAACGCGAGGCCCAGCCATGTCGCGGCATGGGTATACTGCCCGCCGTTTTCGCGGATACCGGGCGGATAGGCCTGAATGTAGCCCGGATCGCGCGGCGCGCGAAAGAACGGCGGGTCCAGCAGCCGAACCAGGCGGTTTTCCGGATCGAGCAGTCGTTTGCACGCAGACTGAATTGCCCGTTTCGACCGATCGGCATCAGGATCGCCCGAAAGCACGCTCCAGGCCTGTGCGATCAGGTCGATCTGGCATTCGTCATTCTGTTTGGATCCCCAAGGTATGCCGTCATCATCGAACGCCCGCAGGTACCAATCGCCATCCCAAGCATTTTTTGCGATAGCCGCCTGAGTATTCCGCGCATAAGCTCGCCAGCGGTCGGCTTGCGTGCGGTGACCAGCTTTTTCGGCAATCGGCGCAAACAATGCGACCGTGGCGATCTGGAACCATGCAAGCCAAACGCTCTCGCCCTTGCCGCCCTGCCCTATACGGTCCATTCCGTCGTTCCAGTCTCCGGTTCCGATCAGCGGCAAGCCATGTTGTCCAACCTCCATCATCCGATCGAGCGCCCGCGCGCAATGGTCGAACAGGGACGCGGCCGCGCCTTCGTCGAACCGCGCGTAACGGTCATGTTCATCGGGCCGCAATTCCGGCGCGGACAGGAACGGGATTTTCTCGTCGAGAATGGATTTGTCGCCGGTGGCCGTGATGTAGCGTGCCGTCGTATAGGCCAGCCACAGATAGTCGTCCGAACAGCGCGTCCGCACGCCGCGCCCCCCGGGCGGATGCCACCAGTGCAGCACATCACCGGCCTCGAACTGATGCCGCGCTGCACGCAGGATATGTTGCCGCGCGAGATCGGGATCGGTGAACAGCACCGCCAGCACATCCTGCAGTTGATCGCGGAAACCGTAGGCGCCGCCTGCCTGATAAAAAGCGCCGCGCGCCAGTATGCGACAGGAAAGGTTCTGATAGGGCAGCCATTGGTTGACCATCAGGTCGAAGGCCGGATCGGGCGTCTTGACCTGAACCCGCCCCAGCCTGTCTCTCCAAAATCTCCGCAGGTCCTTCAGGGCGGTTGCGGCACGCGCCGGATCGCGCCACTCGGCAATCAGCGCGTTTGAGCTCTGGGCATCGGCGGCTTCGCCCAGCACGAAAACGACCTCTTCGGTGCTACCCGGCTCGATGTCCAGATGAACCTGATATCCCGCGCAAGCGTCGCCCCCCGGCGTGAACTCTCCGCCAAGATCGGGTCGGCGCAACCCATCGGGGTCGGACGGATCGCCGTGACGGCCCAGAAAAACCCGCCTGTCCCCAGTCACGCTGCGCGGATCAAGGGACGCAGTCACAAAGGCGACGCGATCTCCAAATTCAGGATTCCAGCGATTGCCCGCAACTATCGCCTTGCGTTTTGCGTCATAGCGGCAGGCAACATGCGGTTTCGACGTTGACCCGACAGCGCCGAGCAGCCATTCCGCATAATACGTCGCGGTGATCCGGCGCACTTTATCCGACCTGTTCCTCAATCTCAGGCGCATGACCTTCACCGGAGCGTCTTTGGGTACGAAAGCCAGAAGTTCCTGTTCCAACTCGCGGCTGTTCTGGTTCCAGAAGGTGTATCCGGTGCCGTGCCTTATCTGGCAGGTTTCGCCATCGCCCATTGGGGCAGGCGTCGGGGTCCACACGCGGGCCGTCAATTCGTCGCGCAGATACAGGGCCTCGCCCGGGGTGTTCAGAACCGGGTCGTTCGACCAGGGCGTCAACCGGTGCTCGCCACTGTTGACAGACCAGGTGAAACCCAGACCATCACTGCTGGTAATTGTTCCGAATGCGTCATTGGCAAGCACGTTGCACCATGGTGCGGGCGTACGCGCTTCATCCGCCAGATGTATCACGTATTCGCCGCCGTCAGCATCAAACCCGCCAAAACCATTGTCGAACAGCAGGCCCTCGGGCCGTTTCGGTCCGGCAATGGGATTATAGTCGGCAGGCGCCGTCGGCGCGAAGGATTCCGACGACGCAATCCGCGCAAGGGCGCGGTCCAGCTTGTCACTCAGGCTCAGACCGTCGAGTTCCAGGACGACATGCGCGGCCGCGATAATCCCCTCTCGGGTCATGCCGTCCATCTGGTCGGACCACAGCAAGTGGATGCCGCCGTTTCGGCCCAGAAAGCGCTCTGTATTGGTTTCATGCAGGATCGAAAGAACGCGTTCCCTCAGATTGTCCTGATAGGTCGACAGGCCGGTTTGAAGAACCACGATATCGCAGACAAGCCCGCGCCGATGCCACAACCTCTGCGCGCGGACGAGGGTTTCCAGCAGGTCCAGATCGCCATCCTGCTCGGTCATCAAAAGCAGCATCGGATAATCGCCGGAAATTCCGAAACGCCACAGGTCGGGCTGTCCTTGCCACGCGACGGGGCCGCCTTCCGTCACTCTGCGCAACGGCGACGGGGATTGCATCAGCAAAGAGGAGACAACCTGTAACTCCGGCAGATGGTCGGGGTCGAGGCCAAGACGCCGTACCTCTCGCGCCGCATCCAGCGATGCTTCGCGGAATGTCCGGTCGAGGACATGTTCAGGATACTTCGAGGCGATGCTCAGAACATCATGCCGCGAGGTACCGGTGACGGTCAGGAACGCGAAACTCTTGGTTTCCATCGGCTTCAACCGCACCTGCACCTGAAGCGCAAAAATGGGGTCGAGTGTCCAACCGGTGGTGCCGGTGAGTCCGGCTTTCAATCCCTGCGGATCACGCATCGATTGGCCTCGGCCGATAAACCTGTTCCTGTCCGTCTCGCACCCTTCCAGCGTGATGTCCGGGTCTTCGGCCACCAAAGCATGCAAAAGGAACGGTGGTTCAGCTTCGGGGCGCCGGGGACGCCGCTCAAAAAGCAGAGCGTGGTGATCGGCGAGGTAACTGCTACCGACGAACAGCTTGCTGAAGGCCGGATGCCGTTCGTCGTCCATCGCGGGTTCCAGTACGACTTCGCCATAGGTCGTAACCTTGACGACTGCCGGTGTACCTCCTTCGTTGATCAGGGTTATCTTGCGTATTTCGACATTGTCGAACGGCGCGACGGTCAGCTCTTGCCGGGTCGCGATATTTTGGTCGCGGCGAAAGGCTTCCGTCATATGCTGGTGAAATACGACCTTGCTGTCCCGGCCCTCCTGATATGTTGGCAGAAAGCCCACTGACCAAGGCCGGGGTGAGTCCGCTTCCTGAACATAGATCCAGACGCCATGGCAATCCCGCGTCGGGTCCGGACGCCAGCGGGTCAGCATATTCCCATTCCAGACAAGCCCGCCGCCACCTTCGGATGAGGTCATCGTCGACATGTGGCCATTGCCAAGCAAATGCATATTCGGCGCGATAGTTTCCCTGGAAGGAACCCAGGGCGGCGGTATGCGAACGGGAGGAGCCTTTTCGTGCGCTTCCCAACTCTCATCTATACGGCCCTTCTCAATCGGAACTTCCCATGGAACCCGCTCCTGCAACAGCAGTTCGACCGCAGCCATGCTCTTTTCGGCCATGAAGCGCCGGACGTGGATGTCCGCGGCTATAGCATTCACAATCGACGCGAGGATCATTCCCTGATGGTGCGCCATATAGGTTTTCACCGGCACGAACTTCTCTCGGCCCGTCAGGCGCGCTTGCGTGAAGTCAAGCGCATCCCAGAAGCCGTAACAACTGACGGCACCCAATTCAGCCAGTCTGCGAAGGTTTTTGACCGCAGTGCTGGGCTTCGCGCAGAGTGCAAGCGCCGTCGCATAGGGCGAGACGACCAGATCTTCGGTCAACCCGCGCCGGATGCCCAAACCGGGAACACCGAATGCGCGGTACTGATAGTTGTTGGAGGAATCCGCGACCCCGAAGGCGGATTCAGAGATACCCCAAGGCACACCGCGTTGCGCCGCATACGCACGTTGATAGTCGATGGCCGTTACCTCGCTCTCACCCAGCAGTGTGTCGCGGTTGCTGGGAAGAAAGATCGGCGGCATCAGGTATTCGAACATAGAACCGTTCCACGACAGTATGGATGGCTTGCCCTGCAAACGGGTGATCGGGCGGCTGAAGGCGTACCAGTGTTTGATCGGAACGTCGTGTTTCGCAATGGCAAAGAAACTGGCGAGCCGCGCCTCGGTCGCCAAAAGGTCATAGTGGCTTTGATCCATCTGTCCGACGCTGTTGTTATAGCCGACAAAGAACAGGCGGACCTCTGGGTCATAAAGGAATTTGAAGTCCATTCCGTAGGCAAGCGCGCCGCATCTTTCCCCCAGGTCCCGAATGTCCTGCGCCAACTGCTCCTGCCGTCGGGCGCCTTCTGCCATTGCCTGCTGAAGCGCATCGAGCCAGTTGGCCTCGCTCGTCCCGGCGGAGCTTTGGCTCAACGCATTCGATATATCGGGCAGGCATTCGTCAACGGCGTCCAGTATCTGCCCGATTGAATTCGCGGGCGACAGCTTTTCCGAAATGCCGAGGGCCAGTTCGGACTGCCCTGCTGGCGGATCGGCCAGAACCGACATCCACGGCAGTTGATAGCCGATATCCCGTTCCAAGGCATGCAGGTGGCGCCTGAATGCGGCCAGCCAGACATGGATTTCGTTCAGGTCCTCTTGCGGGATGGCGTCGATCTTTTCGATCGCGTGCTGAATGGCCCTTTCGATATCCTCGAGCAAAAATCCCTGCAGATCGGCTACCGCGACAGGCCAGCGCGACGGGTAGATCCGCGCATCCCGGATTGCTTCCGCGATTTTTCGCTCGCAGGTGTCAAACGCATCGGGGTCCGGCAGGGACAGCCTGCGCACCGCCGACAACAGCAAGCCAAACGTCGTTCGCAACCCTTCCCAGTTGCGGGGGTCGACGGCTCGTGCCTCTGCCGCATTCGCACATTCGGTCTTGAGCGCGATCAGGGATACCGCCAGGTTGCCACTGTCAACGGTTGAAATGTATTGCGGCTCCAGCGGCTCCAGGGTCCGCGTATCGTACCAGTTCAGGATATGCCCCCGATAGGTCTTCAACCGGTCCAGCGTATCAACCGTATTGCGGCACCGGACCAGCAAATCCGAGGTGGTGATGAAACCGAGATCGTGCGCGGACTGCGCCGAGGTCAAAAACATTCCGATATTGGTCGGCGAGGTGCGGTGCGCCACAATGCCTTGCGGAAATTCCTGAAAATTATCCGGCGGAAGCCAATTATCCTCGGGTCCTGCGAAAGTCTCGAAGAAATACCAAGTGCGGCGCGCGACTTCCTCAAGAAAGCGGCGCTCGCCTTCGTCGAGCGCTTCGCGGCGCAACACACGCCGCTGCGCCGTCCCGATGGCGATTTCCGGCGCGAAGAACCACAACGCCAATATCGGCGCGGCAGACAGGATCGCCAGATGGTCGGACATCATAAGATATCCGGCGAGAGCGAGCGAAAAAGCCGACGACGGCCACATCAGGCGCCAAGAGACCGCCCGGACACCATGTTCGCGCAGAGACGCGGATTTATGCGCGGCAGAGGTCCATTCCAGCAGTTTCTGCTTTGAAACCGAAAGCCGCCAGACCGTCCGGGCGATAGCATCCAGCGAAATGATTGTATCGCTGACCAGAAAAGTGATGGCCATGAGCCATCGCCCGCCCCGTTCGGCAAGCCAGTGGATTGCATCCCCAAGGAACCCGCGCCGCAATCCGCCAGACAACAGGCTGTGCATCTCGCCAAGCAGATAACTGCCCGGCACTGCAACCGCCAGCAACGTCCAGAACGCCGCACTGCCCGGCAGCAGAGCCCAGCCTGCAACAAAAAACAGCAGCAACGATGCCGGAACGAGGCTTCGGCGCAAATTATCGAGGATTTTCCAGCGGTCGACATGCGACAAAGGGCTTTTCGCCTTTTCGCCTGCGGCTGTCGGAACCTGCCGCCCCAACCATGGCAACAATTGCCAGTCGCCGCGTATCCAGCGGTGCATCCGCATGGCATACTCAGGGTAAGTCGGGGGGAAATCTTCGTACAGGACGATATTGCTCGCCAGCGCCGAACGCGCCAAGAGACCCTCGAACAGGTCATGGCTGAGAATGCTGTTTTCCGGAACTTTGCCTGAAAGGCTTTGGTCCATGGCGGCAATTTCGTAGATGCCCTTGCCCACGAATATTCCGGATGCGAACAGGTCCTGATAGACATCGGAGGCTGCCCGGGAATAAATGTCTATCGCCGTATCTCCGGCGTAGAGATGCGAAAACTGGGTTACCTTGCCGTGATCCGCCAGAACATCGACCCGCGGTTGGATCACAGAGTACCCTTCTGTAACTCTGCCAGTCGCATCATCGATCTGCGCCCGGTTCAGCGGATGGGCAAGTACTCCGATCATTCTGGCCGCCGTGGTTGGCGGCAGGTCGGTATCGACGTCCAGTACAATGGCGAACTTCATGGCGTGCAGGCTTTTGACATCGCCCTCGACAACCGGAAACGGCTCCGTATCGCCATGAAGCACAAACCTGTTGAAATCTTCCAGTTTGCCGCGCTTGCGTTCTCTGGCCATCCAGCGCTGCTCGCCGGGATTGTATGTCCGGGCGCGGTGCATGAGGCAAAACGGGCCACTCCCGTCTTTGCCGTATATCGCATTCAAACGCTGGATTTCCATTTTCAGGGAATTTACGATGTCCGCGTCTCCGGCGCGGGTTTCGGTATCGGAGTCGGTCAGGTCAGACAGGACCACAAACCGAAGCACCGGGTCGGGATTAGACAATCTGCGGATTTCCAGAGTTTCGCCGACATGGGCCGCCTCTTCCGCGGAATGCAGAATGACCGGCACCACCACAACGGTTGCGAACTCTTTCGGAATACCATCATTGAAATTCAGTTCCGGGAGTGTGCGCGGGTGCGTCAAGCCGGTCACCAACCAGTGCACGACCGTCAGGCTGAGGACGGTTGCCGGCAAAAGCGACAGCAGGATGCCTGCGAATACATACGCTGCGCCGGCACCTGTTTCCAACAGGTAAAGCACCGGCAAAATCATCGCCAGTACGACGCCGGCCAGTTGCGCCGAAAAATACAGCCGGGTTGCGTTTTCCATTGCGGTTATCGCCACAGATCGCATGAATTTTGGTCTGTACTTCGTTATTTTAACGAGATCTTTTAGTCCACGATCTACGAGCCAATATCCTACGTGACCTTTCTTGTGGTGGTGCCGATGTTCCTGGGCCAACCGCATCGCCTCTTGCGAGACTTCGACCTCGGAAAGGGGCGAGCGTTGCGCCAGATCCTCGACCACCTTTCTGTAGCGATCGCGTGTCTCGAATGTCATTTGCGGATAGACGCTTGCCGGATCCTGACTAAGTTCCGCCTCGATACACGAGGTCCGATCGACGAATTTTTCCCATTTCAGCGAATTGACGGCGATCAGGTTCGTCAGGGAGCGGGCAATGACCCCGGTGATGTCGCCGTCCCGAGGTTCAACTGCAAAGCTGCTGACACTGAAGACCGGCTCAAGCCCCGGATTCAACCGGTGGAACCCGTCAACCAGCCTTTCGATACAAACCAGACGGAGCATCGATGGAAGCGCCCACAGTTCCGCATAGGACAGGACCGAAACCTTTTGATAACCGTTGAGATAGTCTACAAGTCCCGCCATAGATATTTTGGGCTGCAGGTCGTCGAATAACGCATTTGCCAGCGCAAAGACCCTTGGCGTGCCAGGTGCATCCGGGTCATCAACTGGTTTGAGCTTCCGGTAAAAACTGACCGGCAAATCCTCAAGGAGCTGCCGGACTGCCCGCGTAACCTGATAGTTGTTGTCTAAAAACCAGTCTGCCGCACGGTTATGTTCCGTGCGAGGCTTCTGGCAGTAAATCCGAACCGTTTCCAGCCAATCCGGGACGTCGGAGATTCTGGTATAGCAGTCGAGCTCGACCGGCGGCCCCTTGCCCAGACTGTGTGACTGCGCGAGTTCGCGGCCCTTTTCCAAGCACGCACCATTTGAATTGGTTTCGTATCCGCTATCCATCGTTCAATTTGTTCGGCACCCTGACACCGGCGGATTCAACATCCGAGAACGCGTGCGCGCCCTCTCTAAGATGCTGTTTTCGCACCATAAGAACCGGAACCGTCGCGTGATCCAGAATAAATCCCGTGACATGGCCGGTCGGCACATCGGACTGGCCGCTCTGTCCGTGCGAAGCCATCACCAGTAAATCCGCGCCATGTTCACGTGCCGCATTCAGCAAAGACCGGCGGACGTCGCCATTTTCAAGGAAAACCGTCGAAACCGACACGCCCGTGTCCTTCAGCGTGCTGTAAATGCGCGTCAGATATTCCTTTCCCGTCTGCCTGTTGCGCCTCTGGACCTGCTCCCGCAGCGCCAGGCTGGCCTCGTCCGATGGTCCAACGATCGTAATGCCGGTGTCCGGCGTCACATGACAGATCAAAAGCTGCGCACCATGGGCCTTTGCGACGGAAACAGCGGGAAGTATTGCGGCTTCCGCCAGCTTGGAACCGTCCAGGGGAACGAAAATACGGTTGAACTTGACCGGCTCGTCCGGCTGGACATCCGGGGGGATCATAAGGATGGATCCGATGTCCAGTTCAACGAGGTGGCCTGTCTTGCTGCGTGCCCGCCAGCCATTCGTCCTGGCGGAACGGATCACGGCCGTAATGTCCTGCAAATTCTGCGTCGCACAAGCGCACAACTGATCGATCAGATCGCCCTCGGCAATCTTGATACTCACTTCGCATTCGGGCGTCGAATACTTTTCGGCCAGTTCCTCGAGGTCCGATTTGGAGGATCTCATGCGAATTTGCCAGTCAACCGGATCAATCGGGGTTACGCCGGAGTTCCCCCGCTCGAAAACTTTGATCAGTATAACCTTGCCTCCGAAAGAAGATGCAATCGCCTGCGCCGCACGGACAGAGGACTTCCATGCATCGGTATCATCAACGCAGACAAGTACGTCGGATGTCAAATCAGAGGGCTTGCCGTGCGGCTCCAAAACATCCGATTCAGGGTCCGCTTTATCGGGGCTTTTCGCAGATACCAACTGCTCCTCCATCATTACACCAGTACAGAAATGGCTCGGAACCGACCACAATTCGAGCACCGGACTTTGTGGCCGACAGGCGGATTCGAAATCGATTATGAATGCCAGAAACTTATCCCAGAATGCGCGCGGACAAATTGATCCATGTCAAAGCTAAGGCTTATTCTTCGGTCCGTCGGCGACATGTCGCCTTTTGTTGATCTTGCTCAAAGTGCCCTGAGTGCCGATCTGTTATTTTCAAGCCCATATTTTTCCAAGATAAGGTGTAACAATGGCACGTTTTATGATTGGCTTTTTCCTGTCTCTTATCGCCACCGGCGTTATGGCACAGGATGACTCTGTTTCTATTTCCTTCGGCGGCGACGCCTTTCTTGCAGGGCCGGATGCCACCCTGACAACGACAGGAACCGACGACCTGTTCATGGCCGGCGAAACCGTCCGGGCGGTTGCTGACATCTCTGGTTCGGCGCATGCCGCGGGGCGCCGCGTGTCATTGCAGGCGGGCATCGGTCAGGACGTCTATGCAGCCGGCATGGATGTCGAGGTCCTGGGATCGGTCGGCGGCGACGCCTCCCTTGCCGGCTACGATGTAGCCGTTGACGGATCCATCGGCGGGGACCTGCGGGCATCCGGAGCGAAACTCGCCATAAACGGGACGGTTGCGGGCTATGCCGCGATTGCCGGCGAAAACGTGTTCCTGAACGGTGTCATCGCAGGCGATGCGCGGATCGCGGCGCAAGAGCTGGTTTTCGGCCCCGAGGCACGCATCGATGGCATGTTGACCGTATACGAACAGGTTGGCAAAGAAGTTCGGGTTCCTGAAACGGTGGTGTCCGAGGACCGTTTGGAACGCATAGTGGTCGAGGATTGGGAGGACAGGGACTGGCGCGTACCGCCGGTATTTAACTGGTGGCGCGCAGTCTGGACCTTCATTGCCTGCATTGTTGCCGTGGCGGCCATAGCGGCGCTGATCGCCGCGGTCGCACCGGAGCAGCTCGCTTTGATGCGGACCAGAACCCTGAACGCGCCCTTCCGGTCGCTCTGGCTCGGCTTTCTGATGGAATCGGCCCTCTTCGGTTCGGTAATCGTCTTCGCCATGACGGTGATCGGCATCTTTCTTGCTCCGGCGATGATCGTTCTGGCGCTGATTGTGGGGTTCTTCGGCTATGTCATCGGCGCCTATTCATTCGGCGTCGGCCTGTTGCTTGCAATCGGGCGCGGCGAGCCGGTCACTCTCGGCGAACGCGCGCTTGCCGCAGGTGTCGGCTCGTTGCTGACGGGGTTGATCGTCCTCGTGCCGTTCCTCGGATGGCTGTTCATGATTGCGCTGACGCTTGCAGGTGTCGGGGCGATTACGATGCGGGTATTCCGGCCTGCGTTCTTTACCGAAGCCTGACAGCCACTGAACCCGCCGCTACAAAAACGCCCGAACCTGCCACTTGTCGGGGCAGGTTCGGGTAATATTCTCGGCGCACTCGTTGCGCGCGCGGCTTAACGCTTGGCGGCGTAGTACGCCACCCGACGCTCCAGATACGCCAGAAACTCCGAGATGCAGAAGGCTAGGCCGAACAGCACGATCAGCACGGCCCAGAAATGCGCCATCAGGAAGTTGGCCGAATACAACTCGAACAAGGCTCCGAAACCGACGATCGAGATCAGAAGCTGGCCAATGATCACGCCTTTGACGGCGCGGATCACGCCGATGCGGACACCGCCAAGAATTTCCGGCAGCGCGGCCCAGAAATAGATCTTTACGAAGGAGTCCATTTTAGATGCGCCAAAGGATCGCGCCATTTCCACGAGCGACCGGTTGATCTGCATTACCCCGGCCCGCGAATTCAGAACGATAATCCAGATCGCGAAAAGGACGGTCGTGATGATGATCGACTTCATTCCAAAACCGAACAGGACCATCAGAACCGGAACAAGCGCGGTCAGAGGGGCGCTGAGGAACATGTTGACCCAGGGCAGAAGTATCTCGTCCAGAATCCGGCTGGTCCCCATCAGGATGCCCACCGGAATACCGATCACGATGGCGATAGCCACGCCGGACGAAAACGCATAAGCCGTTTCGGACAATGCCTTCAAAAACGCCGGAGTTCCGATAATGGAGTAGAGCGTCACAAACACTTCGGAGAGTGGCGGGACGAAGAAGGTCACCTCCAGTTGACCGATGATTTCCCACAGAAGCCCCCAGAGCAGCAGGGACGACATTCCCGGAAGGCGATATCCAAACAGTTTCATATCAGCACCTACTCCACATAGTTCCGCAGCGACGCCCAGATCTTATCCACGATATCGAGGTATTCCGGGTCGCGGCGGATTTGGTCCACAGGCTTGTGGCGGAACCCGGAGGGCCGAATGATCTCGGACACGCGGCTGGGGCGCGGCAGCAGGATCGCGATCTGGTCGGATACGTAAACAGCTTCCTCGATCGAGTGCGTCACGAAAATAAAGGTCTTGTTTTCGTTCTTCACCAGCGCGAGCAGATCCTCCTGGAATTTCCTGCGCGTCTGTTCATCCACGGCCGAGAAAGGCTCATCCAGCAACAGTACCTTGGCATCAACCGACAGGGCACGGGCGAGACCGACGCGCTGGCGCATGCCGCCTGACAACTCGTGCGGATAGCTTCTTTCAAATCCGGCGAGGCCGACATCCTTGATGTATTTTTCCGCGATGCTCTCACGCTCGGACTTGGCAACGCCCCGCAATTCCAGCCCGAAGGCCACGTTGCGCAGCACATCCGCCCAAGGCAGCAATGCAAAATCCTGAAAGACAAACGCGCGGTTGGGTCCGGGCCCGGTAACGATCTTGCCGTTCACTTCGACGTCGCCGGAGGTAGGATCCAACAGCCCCGCGATGATTTTCAGCAGCGTCGTCTTCCCGCATCCGGAAGGGCCGAGCAGAGAGGTCAGCTGACCGCGCGGAAAGTCCAGCGACAGGTTTTTGAGCGCTTCTACGTCGCCATAGTTCTTGGAGACACCGCGCACGGACACCGCGTTGTCAACTTTGGGCACGACGGTATCTTTAATCTGAGACATATCCACGAACATTTCCTCTGAATAAGTAAGTTTCGGCTTTTTCGAGCAGGTTCAGGAACAGAACCGCCAGAACGATGATTGAGAAGATCGCGGCATACATGCTTGGATAATCCGCGATTGAACGGCTGTAGGTGATGATGTCCCCTACCCCGGTCGGTGTGATCTTGAGTTCGGACAGGATTGCGCCGATGAAACCAGCCGAGACGCCGAGGCGAAGACCGGAGAAGATGATAGGCGAAGCTGCCGGGATGATGATCTTGAGAATGATCTCGTAGTCACTCGCAAGGAAGGATTTCCCCATTTCCTTGAGCGATGACGGCGTATTCCGGACAGCGCCGCTTGTATTCAGCACGATGACTGGCATCGCCATGATGCAAACCACGAAAACCTTGGACGTGAGGCCGATGCCATAGGCCATGACCAGCAGCGGGATAAGCGCCGCCAGCGGAGCCGCCTGCATGACGATAAAGATCGGCGAAAACAGCCAGTCAAACTTGGCACTCAGCCCTATCCACAGGCCAAAACCGATGCCCAGGACCGTTGAGATGCAAACCCCGACCACCAGCGGTCGCAGAGTCTCGGCATAGGCTGTGAACATCGTACCGTCCAGCGTCAGGCTGACCAGAGCTGCCATGGAATCCAGAAAGGTCGGGAAGGCATAGCTTACCGGAATACGGCCCGCGATTTCCCATGTTCCGAAGACGAGGACCGCCGACAGAAACTTCAACATTAAGGAACGATGGCGCATTTATTGTAATCCTGAGGTTCGTTTAGGTATTCGATTGGGAAATGCGGCCACCACCCCGAGCGGGATGGTGGCCGCCAATGATTTACTTCATTGCCGCGTCGAGCGGTGCGAGGTACCAGAAGTCCTCGATATTCAGATCAGCCAGATCACCGGTCAGCTGACCAGCGGCAGAGTACCACTCCATGTCCGCCTGAGCCGCTTTACGACCGCCGCCGTTCGGATCGTACAGTCCACCTTCAACTGCATCGGTGTAGAATACGTCGAGTCCGTCGAGAATCTCTTTCGGCAGTTGGCCGATAGGACCGTCCGGATTGGTTTCGCGGCTGATGATTGTCGGATCCTCGGACATATCCTGCCAGACGCTGACCAGAGCGCTCACAAAGATGTCGACCGCCTCTTCGTTTGCCTTGATCCAGTCCAGGTTTGCGAACAGCGCTTCATCGCTTGCATCGACCTCGAACATCGGCAGAACGTTGAATTTTTCGCCGGCAATTTTCATCACCTTGTTCTTGTTGGAC
>JBFFQS010000009.1:0-25046 GCA_041573315.1 Amylibacter sp.
CGGCCGAGGCCGTGCACATCTTCGGGAAAATGGCCCGGAACCCAGTCCAGCAAAAGGCCGATTCCTGCCTTGTGGCAAGCGTTCACGAAGGCCCGGAATTCCTGAAGGGTGCCGTGGCGAATGGTCGGCGCGAACAGGCCGATCGGCTGATAGCCCCAGGAACCGTCGAACGGAAACTCCGAAACCGGCATCAGTTCGATATGGGTAAAGCCCATATCCTTGACGTAAGCCACCAGCTCGGTGGCCAGCTCGTCATAGGATAGCGGACGGTTTTCCTCCTCGGGCTTGCGCTTCCACGAACCCAGATGGACTTCGTAAATCGTGATTGGCTTGTCAAACCGCTGGATTGCATCGCGTTTCGACATCCAGCCCTTGTCGGACCACTTCGTCTTGTCCAGACGCCGGACGATCGAGGCGGTTTTCGGCGGATGCTCCGACCCGAAGCCATAAGGGTCGGCCTTCTGCGGCAGCAGGCTTCCGTTGCGGTCCTGCAATTCGTACTTGTAGGGTTCGCCCTCGTCCAGATCGGGGACGAAGATTTCCCAGATACCGGTCTGGCCGCGCCGCCGCATGCTGTGTTTGCGCCCGTCCCAGCCGTTGAAATCGCCGACCACCGATACACGGCGGGCATTCGGCGCCCAGACAGCGAAATGAACGCCTTCGGAACCTTCGTGCTTGATAACGTGCGCGCCGAGGATGTTCCACAACTGGCGGTGCGTGCCCTCGTTAAACAGGTGCTCATCCATGTCGCCCATCACCGGTCCGAAACTGTAGGGATCCTTCAGCGTCCAGCTGTGGCCGGCCTTTGACATGCGCAACTTGTACCCGAACCGTGTCTTGCGCCGACCGGCAAGACCGGCAAACAAGCCCCGAGCATCAGGAACCGGCTCGAGCTTGCAGATCTTCCGCCCCGACTTGCTGTCCAGAACCTCGACTTCCTCAGTATCCGGCGCAAAAACGCGGAGCACCAGTTTTCCGTCCAGTTCATGCAGGCCAAGCACCGAGAAAGGATCATCGAA
This sequence comes from Amylibacter sp., assembly GCA_041573315.1. Taxonomy (GTDB): domain Bacteria; phylum Pseudomonadota; class Alphaproteobacteria; order Rhodobacterales; family Rhodobacteraceae; genus Amylibacter. Next base: position 1,020 of record JBFFQS010000009.1, read on the forward strand.
ATTACCAGAAACAATATCACGCGCTACGTTTGGTTCGATCAAAGTCATTTTTTGTCGCTTTCTTTGTCTGGCTTCAGGCGGTTACAGGTCTCTTACGGATCTTACACCCCATATATCCTCTGCGTATCCGGCAATGGTCCGGTCGGAGGAGAACCAACCGACCTTCGCCGTGTTCAAAGCCGCCATTCTGGTCCAGCCGGGCTGGTCCCGATACGCCTTGTCGACGATCCGCTGCGTATCATAATAGGCGTCGAAATCACATGTCACCAGAAAGTAGTCGTCGTTGTAAAGCCTCTGGACGAGAGATGCATAACGGGTCTTGTCTTTCGGGCTGAACAAACCGCTGGAAATCTGACCCAGAACGCGGGTCAGGCGCGGGCTTGCAGCAATCGCCTTGCGGGCGAAATCCGGTTCAGAGCGACGCGCCTCGGCCTCTGCCGCGGTAAGTCCGAACAGGAAGAAGTTTTCAGCCCCGACGCAGTCGCGGATTTCCACATTGGCCCCGTCCAGCGTGCCGATGGTCGGCGCGCCGTTCAGCGCGAACTTCATGTTGCCGGTGCCAGAGGCTTCCTTGCCGGCGGTCGAGATCTGTTCAGACAGATCCGCCGCAGGGATCAGGTGCTCGGCCATGGTGACGTTGTAGTTCTCGGGGTAATAAATCTGCAGATAGCTCTTCGTCGCCGGATCATTGTTGATCGTTGTGGCTACGTTGTTGATAAGATGAATGATTTCCTTGGCCACGACGTAACCAGGGGCTGCCTTGCCACCAAAGAACTTGATCCTCGGCGTCCAGTCCTTGTTCGGATTGTCGCGGATATCGTTCCACAGGGCCACCGTTTCCAGCAGGTTCATAAGCTGGCGCTTGTATTCGTGGATGCGCTTGACCTGCACGTCGAACATGGCGGTCGGGTCAATCGAAAAGCCGTCGCGTTCCTTGAGCCATGCCGCAAGCCGTTCCTTGTTTTGCTGTTTGGCGGCGCGAAACCGGTCCTGAAAAGCGCTGTCATCGACATGGGCGCTAAGCTTGTCCAGTTGCTCCAGATCGTCGGGCCACTCGGTTCCGATTGTCTCGTTGATCAGGTTGCGCAGCGGCGGATTGCAGGAATACAGCCAGCGGCGCGGCGTGATGCCGTTCGTCTGGTTGATGATCCGATCCGGATAATCCTTGTGAAGGTCTGAATAGACGGTTTCCTTGACCAGTTCGGTGTGCAGCGCCGAGACGCCGTTGACGGCATGCGCCATGATGAAGGCCAGTTCGCCCATCTTGACCGACCCGTCCTCGATGATCCGGACGGAATTTCCTGTCTCGGCCAGATGCGCGTTCTGTATGTGCTCGATGATGCGGTGGTGCCGCGGAAGGATGCGCGCGAACAGGCCCTCGGGCCAGCGTTCCAGCGCCTCGGGCAGCAGGGTGTGATTGGTATATCCGAGGCAGGCACGCGCCACTTCGATGGCCTCGGTCATTTTGAAACCGTGCAGGTCCACCAGAATTCGGATCAGCTCCGGTCCGGCAATCGCGGGGTGCGTGTCGTTCAACTGGATCGCCGCCATGTCGGGCAGATCATGAAGATCGTTGCCCTCCGACAGAAAACGCCGGACAAGGTCCTGGATCGAGGCGGCGGTGAAGAAATATTCCTGCTTCAGGCGCAGCTCCTTGCCCTCGTCCGTGGTGTCGTCAGGATAGAGCACGCGGGAAATAGTGCGGGCCAGAGCCTCAGGTTCGCTGGCGGCCAGGTACTCGCCCCGGTTGAAGCTGTCGAGATCGAAAACGCTGGTCGATTTCGCGGCCCAGAGCCGCAGCGTGTTCGCCCACTGCGCCTTCCAGCCGACAACCGGTGTGTCATAGGCCGACGCGATGACCGTCTGCGCCGGATACCAAGTCGTCTTGCCCTTGGTGTCGCTGCAATATCCGCCGAAACCGATGGTGTAGCGGACTTCGGGCCGCTCGAACTCCCACGCGTGGCGCTGTGACAGCCATGTCTCGGCGGTTTCAATCTGACGGCCGTCAGCATCGAAATGCTGTTCGAAAAGGCCGTGTTCGTACCGGATGCCATAACCATAAGCCGGAATGCCAAGCGTCGAGAGGCTGTCCAGAAAACAAGCCGCGAGACGACCGAGGCCACCATTGCCAAGCGCGGCATCCGGTTCGTCCGCCACCACTTTGGCATAGTCCTGCCCCAGATTGCGCATGGCTTCCGCTGCGATCTCCTCGACCCTCAGGTTTACGGCCACATCCTCGATCAGGCGCCCTATCAGGAACTCCATCGACAGGTAGTAGACGCGTTTCGACTTGGTGTTATAGGTCTTGCGCGTGCTGGCAAACCACGGGTCCACCACCAGATCGCGCAGCGAGAGAGACAGCGCCATACGCCAGTCGTAAAGCGAAGCGTGGCTCTCGTCGGTTCCGAGGGCGTATTTCAGATGCTTTGAAATTGCCTGTTGAAGCTTCTGTGCGTCCATGGCCGGAACCTGTATCTCTGACATATCGTTCATTTCTCTGGTCTCTTGGTTTGCCGTTGCCGGCCTTTCGATGCGGAAACCGGCAAATTTGACCGGCTATTTGCTGTTGGCTCTATTGCACCACCCCGTCGGATTCGCAATATATCAACTTTATTTACTAATTTACGTTATCGCTACCGTACCATACCCGCAACAGGTTGCCCACTTCCAGCGAAAACCGCCGAAATGAACCCGGCGGGACCGCATATCATGGCAGAATGCTGCTTTCCGCAACCAACCACAATCCCCGGTTCAGGCATAAACTGATACAAATCCGGCTTGCAGGCGCTTCGGGACCTCCGCTTTAGGGGTGAACCGCTATGCCTCCAGAAGTTGCCGGAACATATGGTAAGATGTTTTCGGCGTCCTTTCCTGCGTTTTGTAGTCGACATGAATCAGGCCGAAGCGTTCATTGTATCCAAAGGCCCATTCGAAATTGTCCAGCAGCGACCACGCGATATAGCCTTTGACCGGCACACCGTCGGCCAACGCCCTGCGCACGGCCTCCAGATGCTGTCTGAAGTAGTCGCAGCGCCCCGGATCATCCACACCACCGTCCGTCAGTTTATCGTGGCGGGCGGTCCCGTTTTCGGTAACGAAGATCGGCAGATCGCCGGTATAGTCGGCCTGCGTGCGCTTCAGGTGGAACTCCAGCCCCTCGGGATACGTCTCCCACCCCATCGAGGACTTCGGCAGGGGACCGGCCACGGCCTTGCCGAATGGAAATACGCCGGTTCCGTCGTCGGCACGGTTGGAACGTGTGTAGTAATTGATCCCGAGCCAATCCAGCGGCGCGGAAATGTCGGCCATGTCATCCTGCCATCCTTCCGGCATATGCGGGCCGAGGTACTCAATAATATCAGTGGGATAGCGACCCTTGCTCAACGCTTCGACAAACCAGCGGTTATAAATCCCGTCGTGGATCTGCGCCGCGTGCCTGTCGGCCTCGCTGTCGCTGGCAGGGTTGGAATATTCCATGTTCAGCACGATACCGAGGTTCTGCTGGTTCAGTTCCCGCATCACCTTCATAGACTGCGCATGGGCGACAAGAATGTTGTGCATCGCCTTCGCCGCCGCCGACAGATCCTTCATGCCCGGCGCGTGGGCACCTTCGAAATGACTGAGCCACGCCACGCACCACGGTTCATTTATCGTGGCCACGGATTTCAGCCGGTCTCCGAAGCGCTCACAGACATGTGCCGTGTAATCGGCAAAACGCAGTGCCGTATCGCGGTTAAGCCAGCCGCCTTTTTCGGCAAGGGTCAGCGGCAGGTCCCAGTGATAGAGGGTCGCGAAGGGCTCCAGCCCCCGTTCCAGCATCCCGTCGACCAGCCTGTCATAGAAATCCAGTCCCTCCGCCAGCGGTTTGCCACTGCCTTCGGGTTGGATGCGAGGCCAGGCGATGGAAAAGCGGTAGACGTCAAATCCGGCCTGCTTCACGAGGTCAAGGTCCTGCGGCCACAAATCATAATGTGCGCAGGCTATATCACCGTTTTCGTTGTTGAATGTACCGCCCTCGGCCGCGAACTTGTCCCAGTGGGACCGGCCGCAGGTTCCCATGTGCGTGCCTTCGATCTGATAGGCTGCGGTGGCCGCTCCGAACCTGAAATCCGGATGAAAAGCTGCTCTGGATAAGGTCATTCGGGCCACCTTCCCTCGGTAATTGATAGCGCTTTGGCTGCTCCTGAAATTTGTACAAGAACAGTGAGGGCATGTAAATGCGTATTCAGATCGCACATTCCTCAGGCGATTCGACGCGCGTTTGCAGTAATGAGTGATCGCCGGGGCAATCAGTCAGCTTTCCCTGGCACTCCCCAGCAATTCTTGAAGCGCCGTATGTTGACCGAAAGAGGCTTGTGCGCGAAGATTTCCAAAGCGCTTTGTTAAGCAGAAACAGTGGAATTGACGTCTATCCGATGCCAATACCAGATTGCCCTGTGCTCCGACAGGCAAGAGGCTAAGAGGGCAGTTTGCCTGTTTTGACGTAGGTCAGGATCTGCACCACCTGAAGCGGGGTGTCGCAGACAGCAAGTGCAGCCGCATCGACCTCTTTCAGGGCATGCTGGTGCTCCGGACGCTGCAATACGATCAGCGACTTGCCGAGCGCGGCCGCATAACCGGCGTCGAAGGCTGCATTCCATTGCTTGTACTGCTCGCCAAAGCGCACGACGACGACATCTGCATCCTCGATCCCCTTGCGGGTCCGGATCGCGTTGACCATAGCGCCCTTGTGGTCGTGCCAGTACTTGTTGTCCTCGGCGCCCAGAATCGCGACGCCGCAATCGTCCGACGCGGCGTGGTCTGTTACCGGACCGTTGAACTTTACCTTCAGTCCAGCGGCCTTGCAGCCCTCTTGTATTTCCTCGCGCCAGTCGGTGTGGATTTCGCCTGACAGATAGACTTTGAAGCTCATGAGATTTTCCTTCCGTATTTTTCGGGCCATTGTGCCCATTGGCGGCGCAGGGACAACCCCGAAGCAGCTATTTCCGGGCTGCGCCGCTGATCGATTTGATTTCCAGATACTCCCGGATACCCCAGATGCCGGACTCGCGTCCGATTCCAGAGGATTTCGTGCCGCCAAAGGGCGCGCCGGGCAGACGGCTGTTGCCGTTCACCTGGACCATGCCCACATCGAGTTTCCGCGCCACCCGATCCGCGCGCACCGGATCGCCGGTCTGGATATAAGCCGCAAGCCCGTGATCCTGACTGTTGGCCAGCGCAATCGCCTCTTCCTCGGTGGAGAATTTGACGATGGATTGAACCGGCCCGAAAACCTCTTCCTGTGCGATACGCATATCCGGAGTGACATCGGCGAAAACCGTCGGCTTGACGAAATAGCCCGCACCGAACCCTTCAGCCCGCCCCTGCCCGCCTGTCACCAAGCGTGCGCCCTGATCGAGAGCCGAGCCGATCAGCGACTGCACGCGGTCGAACTGCGCCTTGGAGATGACCGGACCAAGATGCAGCCCGCCCTGCCCCGGCAGGCCAAGCGGCGTTTCGCGGGCGACCTCGGCCGCCAGATCGACGACGTGCTCATAGATCGAGGCCTGAACCAGCATAAGCGAGGCAGCGTTGCATGACTGTCCGGTATTGCGGAAGCAATGCGCCACCCCCTGCCGGACCGCGGTTTCAACATCGCAATCCTCGAACAGGATATTGGGGGATTTTCCGCCCAGCTCCAGAATGACGCGTTTGAAGTCCTGCGCCGCCGCCGTAGCTATCTGCCGGCCCACCTCGGTCGATCCGGTGAAAGATATAACGCGGATGCCTTTGTGCCCGGTCATTGCCCTGCCGATCCGGCCATTTCCAAGCACCATGCTGAAGACGCCTTCGGGCAACCCGATCTGATCAACGCACTGCGCGAACAAAACCGATGTGCGCGGCGTGTATTCGGACGGCTTCAGGATCATCGGACATCCGGCGATCAGGGCCGCACCGAATTTCAGGGCGATCTGGTTCAGGGGCCAGTTCCAAGGCGTTATCAAGCCGGCCACGCCGGCAGGTTCAAAACGCTCGCGGTGTTCCGGCATGTCCGGGTTCGGCGTGACATCGAGTTCGAGCCCCTGCGCCGCGGCCAATGTTGCCTGCAGGTGCCCGATTGCGGTGCCGACCTGCTGCTTCAGAGCGAAATCAATCGGAGCCCCGACCTCGAACGCGATGCACCGGGCAAAGCTGTCCTGCTGTTCCGTGAGAATCTCGATCAATTTCCGCAGATAGCCGATTCGCTCCGGTAGCCCGTTATTGCCCCAGCCTCCGGCCAAAACGCTTTTTGCGGACCTTACTGCCTTGCCGATCTCCGCTTCCGAACAGAGCAGAACCTGCCCCGAGACGCATCCGGTCGCGGGATCGTGCAGCGCAAAATGTTCGCCGTTTTGGGGCGTGACCCAATGTCCGGCGATGTAACTCCGGTCAATCCGGATATCTGTCACTGATTTTTCGCTTGGCACTGGCCGGACCCCTGTTTTTAAGCTCATATCCCGAATTCACCGACGCGGGATGCTCTGGCGAAACACAGCCGGGCACTTCGGAAAACAGGAAAGAAATCTCTAGGGGAAATTGCCAAATTTGACAATCGGCGGCCGGAACTATTTTCCCTATTCGCCAGAGGCCATCAGGCTTCGCATTTCATACCAGTTGATCTGTCGGCGGTTTCTTGAAATTCCTGTTTGATTGATGACGTAATAGCATGATCGATGCCGTAACCACCATTTATCGCGTATGTATCAATTTCAAGAGTTTCGACAGAGACACCGAACAGCGCCTGTAATCGAAATTGCAGAGTTGTCCCTGGGCCGCCGGATAATTTCGGCGGTCTTTTCCTGCCACCCTACAGGGTGTCGCCGATATCGATCTTTGCATCGATCCTGACGATGCGATCCTCTTTCGCCAGGCCGCCATCTTTGGCCGCGATCACCAATTCGGCCGCCAGCTTGCCCATCTCGAAGCGCGAGGCGTTGGTTGTCGCCGGTTTCATCGGCAGGCCGTCCAGAAAATCCAATCCGCTGAAGCCCGCCAGCGCCAGTTCATCCGGGACCTTGATGCCCTTCACAAGACAATGCATAAGCCCACCCGCACTGCTCATATCGCTGGAATAATAGATGCAGTCGAGTTCCGGCGCGCGTTCAAGCAGACGGGCCGTCATTTCCCTGCCGGTCAATACGGATGAACCGCCTGAAAACTGCTCTGACGCCACCACGGAAAGTCCGGCCTCTGCCAACCCTTCGGTAAACCCCCCCAGCCGCTTTTCGGCGCGAAAATCCAGTTTCGCCTTGGTGCCAATATAACCGATCCTGCGGTAGCCGCGCTCCAGAATGGCCTTTGCCATCTGATAACCGGCTTCGTGATGAGAAAACCCGACATTGATGTCGACCGGTTCGCCATCCGTATCCATTATCTCGGCCACGGGAATGCCCGCATTCTCAAGCAACTTGCGGCCAGCCTCGGAATGTTCCAGCCCCGCAACGATCAGCCCGCTGGGCCGCCATGACAGCATTTCCTGAATGACTTTCGCTTCGGTATCCAGATCGTAATCCGTGATCCCGAAAATCGGCTGCAGTCCGGAAGGTTTCAGCCCCTCGGATATGCCGGTCAGAACCTCTGAAAACACAAAACTGCTGATCGACGGAACGACCACTCCGACCAGGTTGACCGACCGCGAAGACAGGGCGCCCGCAATCCGGTTCGGCACGTAGCCGACCGTCTTGGCCGCGCTCAAAACCCGTTCCTTGGTGTGTTCGGAAGCCTCACCGATACCTCGCAAAACACGCGAGGCAGTCATTTCGCTGACTCGCGCCAGCTTGGCCACGTCTTTCAGCGTAGGTCTGTTACGCATAGCTCACCACATCGGCCACCCTGTTTGTTAACGATAACAAGGTGTATCAGACTATCATGTCTCTATGCAAACAACTCGTGACAGAGTTCCAACGCATCGACCAGAACATCAACCTCGTCCCGCGTATTATACAGGCCGAAAGACGCCCGGCACGTCGCCGACACGCCCAGATGCTCCATCAGGGGCTGCGCGCAGTGGTGCCCGGCCCGAACCGCGATGCCGCGCTGGTCAACGACGGTGGAAATGTCATGCGGATGCGCCGCGCCATCCATCGTAAAGGAAAAAATCGCGCCCTTGTTTTTGGCTTTTCCCTGAATATTCAACCAGTTGAGGCCTGCAAACTTCGATTGCGCATAGTCCCGAAGATCATGCTCATGCCGGGCGATATTGTCGATGCCGAGGCCGGTCACATAGTCGATCGCGACGCCAAAGCCGATCATCTGGACGATGCCGGGCGTGCCCGCCTCGAATTTATGCGGCGGATCGTTATAGGTCACCACATCGCGGCCGACGTCGCGGATCATGTCGCCGCCACCCTTGAAGGGACGCATTTCGGCCATCCGTTCGCGCCGGACATAGAGCGCACCGGACGCCGATGGCCCATAGAGCTTGTGCCCTGTGATACAGTAGAAATCGCATCCCAGATCAGCCACGTTCACCGGCATATGAACAGCAGCCTGAGAGCCGTCAACGCAGACGGCAATTCCTCTGGCCCGCGCGGCGTCGCAAATTGTCTTCACGTCGACCTCCGTGCCAAGAACGTTAGACATATGTGTGATCGCGATCATTTTCGTCTTGGGTCCCATGGCGTCAATGACGGCTTGCGGGTCCAGATCGCCGTTCACATCAGTGTCCACCCAGCGCAGAACCGCACCCTGCCTTTCGCGCAGAAAGTGCCAGGGGACGATGTTGGCATGATGCTCCATGATCGACAGGACGATTTCGTCGCCCGGTTCGATACGGGGCGCTGCCCAGCCGTAGGAAACGAGGTTCAGGCCCTCGGTGCTGCCGGTGTTGAACAGGATTTCGTCCTCGTGCTCGGCACCGAGGAATTTCTGTATCTTGCCCCGGACAGCCTCGTAATGGTCTGTCGCAAGATTGGAGAGATAGTGCAAACCCCTGTGAACATTAGCATATTCATGCGAATAAGCAGTGTTCATCGCATCAATGACAACCTGCGGTTTTTGCGCCGAGGCGCCGTTGTCCAGATAAACCAGCGGTTTGCCGTGGATCTTCCGTGACAGGATTGGGAAATCCTTGCGGATCTTTTCTACATCATACATTCTCGACTACTCCACCAAGTCCGATACCCAATATCGCCATCAGGATCGACAGCACCAAAGCAATGGCAAAAAATGCGCCGATAACACCGGCAACCACCGCCATCGGGTTCTTGAACCCATGTATTTCCATAATAAAATTGACCAGCAGATAGACCAGCAGGATCAAGGCGGTCATAAAGACCAACAGACCAAGCGGCGGTACCAGTATCAGCGCCACCATCTGAACGACCTGCACCAGCAGCATCACGAATTGCAGCCAGGTGACTGCCAAAAGGCTGTCGTCGAACCCCGCCTTGCCGCCGAACATCCGGCCGCCGAAGAAAACCACAACGGCAGTGACGAGGATCATCGCGTATTGGAACACGAAAGCGCCGATCGGGGACGTGATACCCAAGAGGGTGCCGTCTTGCCCCTCGACCGGAGCCAGCAGCATGGTCCCTTCGAAAAAGATGACACCGAGCGCCGCAACCAGCGCCGCCGCCATCGCCATGTCCCTGACGGAATAGTTGCGCCGACGCAGTTCGCCCAGCACACCGCGCGGATCAGGGATTGAACGGACGCCAAGCTGAACCCAGTATTTCAACATATCACGCTCGCTCTGTTCTGAATTCGAAATAGGTCTGACAGGCGATCCACTGCCAGAAGAATACCGCGCCGGTCAGCAGTTGCGCCGCCACGACAAATGGGCGCGGAAGGACGGGCGCCGCAAGGCCGGACAGCAGGATCAGCGGCGCGGACACCAGGGCCGACCAAAACAATGCGCGGCGTGACTGCGCCCAACTGGCGGACCCGCCAAAACGGACAAGTATGGCGTGCGACAACCCCGCCAGCATGTAAAGCATCAGGGGCAGAAAGAAGAGAAACGCCACCAGATTGGCCGCCGCCAGCGCGAACAAAGGAGGACCGTCACGCTCCGCAAGGACCGACAGGACGGGCAACTGGGCCAAGAAGCTCAGAAAGCCGAACAGCATACCGTAGAACAGCGTCTGCGGTTCCCGCAGCCCCTGTGCGTCCTGCCTTGCGACCACCGCAACCGGGTCGCGGTAGGCCGTTGCAATATCACCGACCAGCGACATCAGGCGCGCCGGCGCTCCATCCACCGTTCCAGTCGGCTGTGGATGTCGCGTGCCAGGGCCTCGTCCTCGATCTCTTCAATCGCTTCGGCCAGAAACGCCAGCACAAGCATGTTTTGCGCATCCGCACGTTCAATGCCGCGTGACGTCAGATAGAACAAGGCCGTTTCGTCAATGGCGCCGCAGGTGGACCCGTGCGAACAGGCCACGTCATCGGCGTAGATTTCAAGCTCCGGCTTGGCAAGAAAATTGCTGTCGTCGTCCAGCAGCAATGCCTGCGAAATCTGGTAACCATCGGTTTTCTGGGCATCCGGCTTCACCAGGATCTTACCCTGAAAAACGCCGGTCGCCCCGTTGCGCAAAACCTTCTTGAAGACCTGACGGCTCTCGCAGTTTACCGCGTCATGGGTAATGAAAACGGTGTTGTCATTGTGGAAATCACCGTCCCCTGCACAGGCGCCGGCGATCGTTGCGTGTGCGTTGTCCCCGGTAAACTCAATCACGGCTTCGTTTCGGGTCAAGACGCCGTTGACGGTCAACGTGAAGCTTTTGAAGCTGCTTTCCTCACCCAAACGGGCGAAAAGATGTGTCGCCGCACGGCGCTCATGATCCCTGCCCTGCGCGCGCACGTGATGGAAAGACGCGCGGTCGGCGACTTCGATTTCCATCACCTTGTTAAACCGCGCCGCGGCCGGGCCGTTTTCCAGAATGGTCAGGTCAGCGCCCTCCTCCAGCTTGATCACGTGGTGGATCATGGCGTCGGAACGCTCGTCGCTATGCAGGTAGTTGAATGCGATCGGCTTGGCGGCCTCGCCGGAGACGCGGATCACGAACCCCGATGCGGCCTTGGCCGTGTTCAGCGCGGCCAGCGGCCGTGGAACCGGTTGTTGGCCGTTTGCCTCGAGCACCCCGTAAACCGAAGACGCCCAGTGTATATCCGCCTGCATTGCCTCGGCCAGCGGTTCAATTTCGACGCCTGCCAGCGTCGGATCATCGGACTGCTCCGGATCGAAGACGCCGTCGACGAAGACCAGCATAACGCGGTCAATTTCAATGAAAGGACGCGTCGAGGCGTCCTGAAACACACTTGCCTGCGGCGTTACGGGATCAATCAGCGTCGCGGGGTTGGTGAACTTCCAATACTCGTCAAACCGGTGCGGCGCACCCTGCGACCGGAAGGTAGCAAGCGCGTGCGCGCGCGCCTCCGACGCCCATTTTCCGGGCTTGAAAGACGGCTCGGGAAAGGCCGCGATCAAAGCCTCGGCGGAGTCGTATTTCGCCTTAAGAACCGCCATCAGGCCACCTCTGCCAGAATGTCGGCATAGCCATTGTGCTCGACTTCGAGCGCCAGCTCCGGCCCGCCGGTTTTTACTATCCTGCCGCCTGCCATGATATGCACGACATCCGGCTTAATGTGGTCCAGCAGACGCTGATAGTGGGTGATCACCAGAAATGAGCGCCCCTCGGACCGCAGAGCGTTAACGCCCTCCGCGACCAGCTTCATGGCATCGACGTCCAGACCGGAGTCGGTTTCGTCAAGGATGCACATTTTCGGCTCCAGCATTGCCATCTGCAGGATTTCATTGCGTTTTTTCTCGCCGCCGGAGAACCCGACATTGACCGGACGCTTAAGCATGTCAGTGTCGATCTTCAGGCTCTTGGCTTTTTCACGCACCAGTTTCAGAAAATCGGCGGCCGAGATTTCCTCTTCGCCGCGTGATTTCCGCTGTGCGTTCACAGCGGTGCGCAGAAAGGTCATATTGCCGACGCCGGGGATTTCGACTGGGTACTGGAACGCAAGGAAAAGGCCCGCCGCAGCGCGCTCTTCCGGTTCCATTTCCAGCAGGTCGGCGCCGTCAAGCGTCGCGCTTCCCTCCGTCACTTCATAGCCATCCTTGCCGGACAGAACATAGGACAGGGTCGATTTGCCTGATCCGTTTGGACCCATGATGGCATGGACGGTTCCCGCGGGAACTTCCAGATCGACACCTTTGAGGATTTGCTTGTCCTCTTCCTCCAGCGCAACATGCAGGTTGCTGATTTTCAACATGATAGGTTCCTCTTGGATATTTTCTATTTGGTTTCTTCGGTGCCCTCGGCGGCCTCTTCGGAGGCCAGGGCATCAGACAGGGACGGGACCGCTTCGGGCGGTATCGGTATGGTTTCCACGGCCCAGTTGCGGACGGCGGTGAAATTCTCGTTCTTGGCCACGATCAGCGTCAACTCCGGTTCGGCCTTCGGGAAATATTCTTTGACCTGCGGCACGTAGTAGATGGCATGCGCCCCAAGCGGAATCCACATTGCCACGCCCAGAGCCAGCCCGAGCAGCAACCAGTATTTCCGAAGTAAGCCGCGCAGCAGGATCACGGCCAGAACCACCAGCCCGATTATGACGTAGTTAACATATTCGGGATGATCCGGGATAAAACTCAGGATGGTTTCACGCAGCCAGTCCCGGACCTGAAAAACGATGCCCGGGTTGCTGTAGAAAAGCGGGCCGACCGCAAAGCCCACCAAAAGGCCGGCAGGCAACATCAGGATCGAGTTGCCGCGCCGCTTTTCGTAGTAGTAGTCGTAATCGTATTCCGTCATTTTCTGTTCTTTTTCAGGTTATTATAAGGCGCTCTTTACGTTCTTATGTAATCCTTGCTATTTCTTGGGCCCATGTCCCAGGTCTATGCCCTCAAATATTGGTCCAAAGCTGATGAGGGGTTTGAATTCCAGTTTGAAATTCCCGCTGCGGACCTCGTTGAACGAGCTTGGCAATCCTCCCCCGAAAAACAGGACGACCAAGGCTATGATAAATATCATTCCGAGCAGGATTTGCCTCAACCAACACTCCCCTCCAGAGAAATGGCGACCAGCGCCTGTGCTTCCATCGCGAATTCCATCGGCAGCGCTTGCAGAACTTCTTTGCAGAACCCGTTGACCACCAGCGCCACGGCTTCCTCCTCGTCCATGCCGCGCTGGCGGCAATAGAACAACTGATCGTCGTCAACCTTCGATGTGGTAGCTTCGTGCTCCACGCGTGAAGAGTTGTTGCGAACCTCGATATAGGGAACCGTGTGGGCACCGCACTTGTCGCCGATCAACAGGCTGTCGCACTGGGTATAGTTGCGGCCGTTCTTGGCTTTGGGGTGCATGCGCACCAGCCCGCGATAGGTGTTCTGCGCCTTGCCGGCGGAAATTCCCTTCGACACGATCCGCGACTTGGTGTTCTTGCCGAGGTGGATCATCTTGGTGCCGGTATCGGCCTGCTGCATGTTGTTGGCGATCGCGATAGAATAGAACTCGCCCTGCGAGTCATTGCCGCGCAGGATGCAGCTTGGGTATTTCCATGTGATCGCCGATCCGGTTTCGACCTGCGTCCACATCACCTTGGAGCGATCGCCCCGGCAATCGGCACGCTTGGTTACGAAGTTATAGATGCCGCCCTTGCCTTCCTCGTCGCCCGGATACCAGTTCTGGACGGTGGAATACTTGATCTCGGCGTCTTCCTCGGCGATCAGTTCGACAACGGCGGCATGAAGCTGCGCCTTGTCGCGCTGAGGCGCCGTGCAGCCTTCCAGATAGGACACGTAGGAGCCCTTGTCCGCGATGATCAGCGTACGCTCGAACTGGCCGGTGTTTTCGGCGTTGATGCGGAAGTACGTCGACAGCTCCATCGGGCAACGGACGCCCGGCGGAACGTAGACAAACGAACCGTCGGAAAATACCGCCGTGTTCAATGTCGCATAGAAATTGTCCGACGGCGGCACCACTGTGCCGAGGTATTTTCTCACCAGCTCTGGATGTTCGCGGATCGCCTCGGAGATCGAACAAAATATCACGCCGGCCTTTTTCAGCTCTTCCTGAAAGGTTGTCCCGACGGACACGGAGTCGAACACCGCATCCACGGCGACCTTGCGCCCTTCGGACGGGGCGGCTTCCGCGCCCTCGACACCGGCAAGGATCATCTGCTCCTTCAGCGGTATGCCAAGTTTCTTGTATGTTTCCAGCAGTTTGGGATCAACATCATCCAAAGACTTCGGCCGGTCCTCGGACATCGATTTCGGTTGCGCGTAGTAGTACTGGTCCTGGAAATCGATCTTGGGATAGTGCACCATCGCCCAGTCCGGTTCCTGCATCTTGGTCCAGCGGCTATAGGCTTGCATGCGCCAGTCGGTCATCCATTCGGGCTCGCCGTTCTTGCCTGAAATCAGCCGGACGATATCCTCGTTCAGCCCTTTGGGCGCGTATTCCATCTCGATGTCGGTCGAAAACCCGTATTTGTATTTGCCACCAACGGATTTAACTGCATCGACAGTTTCCTGATCGACGCCTTCCTTGACTTGCACATCTTTTACCACGTTCATTCCATTTCCCTTTTTACGCTGCTCGTGCGCGAAACTTTTCGTATTGACGAAGCCAGGCATCCGCAAAAGCCATGACTTCGGAACTTCTTGTCTGCGGGCCGATCGACACCCTGATGGCGGAGGCCGCAGTCATTTCATCATATCCCATCGCCTTCAACACGCGGCTCGACTTCACTTTGCCGCTGGAGCAGGCCGACCCTGCCGAAATCGCAAATCCGGCCAGGTCCATTTGCATTACCTGAGTATCACCCTTCCAGCCCGGAACAGCAATGCAGGTCGTATTCGGCAACCGCTTGCTGTCCCTGCCTATAAAGATAGCGTCCATCGCGCCGTTTGCCAGTCGTTCCTCTAGAGATATCCGCATTTCATCGACCGCGTCCCAGACGCCCGCAGCCAAGTCCTTCGCCGCCGCTTCCGCCGCCGCGCCGAAGCCCGCTATGCCGATCAGATTCTCGGTGCCGGAGCGACGCCCCATTTCCTGACCGCCACCCTTTATTCTGGCAGCGATATCAGTGCCTTGCCTGACGACCAGAGCGCCGACGCCTTTTGGCCCTCCGATCTTGTGTGCCGACAACAGCGCCATCATGGCCCCTGACCAGTCGAACGCCGTTGGAATTTTACCGAAAGCCTGTACGGCATCGCAAACGGCCAGCCCTTGCGGAATTTCCTGCACAACGCCGGTTTCGCTGTTGGCCAGTTGCAGCGCGGATTTATCCGGCTCCGCAACAGTGACGATACCGTTTCGGTCCACCGGCAGGTCAGGCGTGCACCATGCCGCCACGCAATCGTGCTCGATCCCGCCGCAGTGGATACCGCGATCCGCCAGTGCCAGCGCGGCGGCCTCGGTCGCGCCGGACGTGAAAACGATATCCGCCGACTGCGCGCCGAACGCTTCGGCGACCTGCGCCCGCGCCCGTTCGATTATCGCCGTAGCGGCACGACCTTCGGAGTGGACGGAGGACGGGTTGCCAACCACAGCCATGGCAGAAATCATCGCCGCCCGCGCTTCCGGCCGCAGAGGCGCGGTCGCGTTCCAGTCCAGATAGGCTCGGTTCGACGAAATACTCATTTCTCGTCCACCAGTTGAAACAGGTTCGGAACCGCCGGACATGGGGCCAACTGATTTTGCACCACGTCGCTTAGGCGGGTCTGGTGCAGAAACACATAGACATGCGCGGAAAGGCCTTCCCACAACCGGTTGGTCAGCGATTGCGCACGCGACCCGCTGGAGGCGCCATGCGCCCCCGCACCCTTGGTCAGGGCATCCATAGTCTCTTCTACCGCGCCCAGAATGTCGGAAATACGGATCGCGTCTGCGCTGCGCGCCAAGCGATAGCCGCCGCCGGGCCCACGCACGCTCTCAACCAGTTCGGCGCGGCGCAGGCGGACAAAAAGCTGTTCGAGATAAGCCAACGAGATGTCCTGACGCTCCGAGATTTCTCCAAGCGAAACCAAGCCTTTCCGGCCTTCGATGGCCAAATCGACCAACGCAATCATCGCATATCGACCTTTGGTGCTCAGTTTCATGGGTTTATCGGCGTCACGACCATTGACGAATGGCCTCTTCGACCTTAACTCCTTGGCTAAGTAAACGGGAGAATTTCCCTAATTTAGAATTGTTCTAGATTCAATGCCGCATGCAGTCAACTGCAACGCATCAGTTTCTGGACTTTGACCTGCCGGAGCAGCCGCCAAAAAATGCCCGAAGTAATTTTTCCAGGACCGGAAGGCCGTCTCGAAGGCCGTTACCATCCCCAGAAAGCCAAAGACGCCCCGATCGCAATCATCTTGCATCCGCATCCGCAGTTTGGCGGGACGATGAACAACAAGGTCGTCTATAACCTCCACTATGCCTTCTACGAGATGGGCTTTACCGTGTTGCGGTTCAATTTCCGCGGCGTAGGCCGGTCTCAGGGCGAATACGACCAAGGTATCGGCGAGCTGTCAGATGCGGCCTCGGCGCTGGATTACCTGCAAGCCATGAACCCGAATGCGAAGCATTGCTGGGTTGCGGGCTTCAGTTTCGGCGCGTGGATCGGCATGCAATTGCTGATGCGTCGGCCAGAGATTTCCGGTTTCATCTCCGCCGCGCCGCCGGCGAACACCTACGACTTCAGCTTTCTGGCCCCCTGCCCGTCATCCGGCTTGATCATCAACGGAACGGCGGACCGTGTCGTGCCTCCGGCAGATGTCGAGGGTCTGGTTGAAAAGCTGCATGAGCAAAAGGGTATCACAATCACCCATGAAACCATCCCCGGTGCCGGTCATTTCTTTGAAAACGAGCACATGGACACGATGATTTCCACGGTGGATTCTTATGTTCGCCGCCGGCTGACCGAAAACACCCGCTAGACTCTAATCAGGCGCCGAAATCCGACCGCCACTGGTGACCACACGGCAACCGGTGGTGGTGGGCGCTGCCGTGGGCAGTCCGCGCAGGACCCGCACGGCAAGATAGCCGAAGGCCTGCGCCTCCAGAATATCCCCGTCCAGACCCACAGCCTCGACCGGCTCGACAGTTGCGCCCAACCCCGCGCCTAGACCCGCCATGATCGTCCGGTTATGGCGCCCTCCGCCTGTCACAAGCCAGCGCGACGGCCGACCGGGCAACCAGCCCGCCGACTGCACGACGGAGGCCACCGTGGCAGCCGTCAGAGTCGCGGCTCCGTCCGCGTCGGTCATGTCCTGCACATCCGACATCAGAGCGACAAAATCATTCCGGTCCAGCGACTTGGGCGGTTTTATCCCGAAATAACGATGGCTCAGGAATTTATCTACAACCTGCCGGTCGACCTTCCCTGAAGCAGCCAGCGCGCCGTCCTTGTCATAAGACAGCCCGCGCCGCGCGTGCATGAAGTCGTCAATCAGGGCGCTTGCCGGTCCGGTATCGAAAGCCAGCAAGGCAGCCGGATCGTCCGGCTTTGGGCGGCTTGGGTCGACCCATGTAACATTGCCGACACCGCCAAGGTTCAGGAATGCCACCGGTTCGGTCGCGCCTGTCCGCTGCGCGAGGGCGAAATGATAGAACGGCGCCAGTGGCGCTCCCTGCCCGCCCTGCGCCATATCCAGCGACCGAAAATCCCACACCGTGCGCAGCCCCGTCGCCTGAGCCAGAGCATCGCCGTCGCCCAGTTGAAACGTCCTCCCCGCCTCCGGATCGTGGTTTACCGTCTGGCCATGAAACCCCAGCAGGGAAACCTTGCCGGCAAACGGCTTAACCGCCTGGATATGCCTTTTCAGGACCACCTTGGCGGCACGGTCCAGCACTGTAAAATCGCCGTCCGGCCAGAGGCCGACCGCAGCAGCAATCGCCGCTCGATCTTCGGTGGTGAAGGGCATCATAGCCGCGTCTCCGAATTCGAAAACCTGCTGTCCGTCGGTCAGAATAGCTGCGCAGTCCACCCCGTCCATCGACGTTCCTGACATGCATCCCAACACCCAAATCGGCTCGAACCCCGCCATAACCCTTTCCTTTCGCGATGAAGCCGCTAAAAGGGCCGCACCATATCTTTAAAGGACAAGAAAGACCGATGACATACAAGCCTAAATCAGAGTTTCTGCACGTGATGCAGACGCGAGGCTTCTTGCAGGACTGTACAGACCTGGAGGGGCTCGACGAACGCCTTCTCGCAGGGGTGCTGCCCGCTTATATCGGTTTCGACGCGACGGCGGACTCTCTGCACGTCGGGTCGCTGATCCAGATCATGATGCTGCGCTGGCTGCAGAAAACCGGACACAAGCCGATCACGCTGATGGGCGGCGGCACGACCAAGATCGGCGATCCGTCCGGCAAGGACGAGGCCCGGCAACTGCTGACCACGGACCAGATCAACGAAAACATCAGGGGTATTCGCAAGGTTTTCACCAAGTACCTTAGTTTCGGCAATGCCGCGACCGACGCGATCCAGCCGAATAACGCCGACTGGCTCGATCAGTTGAACTATGTCGAGTTCCTGCGCGACTATGGCCGGCATTTTACCATCAACCGGATGCTGTCCTTCGACAGCGTGAAGCTGCGTCTGGAACGTGAGCAACCGCTGACCTTTCTGGAATTCAACTACATGCTGTTGCAGGCTTACGACTATATGGAGTTGAACAAGCGGTACGGCGTCGCCCTGCAAATGGGCGGATCGGATCAGTGGGGCAACATCGTAAACGGCATCGACCTGACGCGGCGTATCAACCATGCGGAAGTCTATGGTCTGACATCGCCCCTGCTGACCAAGGCCGACGGGTCGAAAATGGGCAAATCGGCATCCGGCGCGATCTGGCTGAACGAGGACAAGCTCACGTCCTACGAATTCTGGCAGTTCTGGCGCAACACGCTGGACGCCGATGTCGGCAAGTTCCTCAAGCTGTTCACTGAACTGCCCATCGACGATTGCGAACGTCTGGGCGCGCTGGAGGGCTCCGAGATCAACGAAGCCAAGGTTATTCTGGCAAACGAGGCCACTACCATGGCACACGGCGCGGATGCAGCCGAAGCGGCTGAGGCCACCGCCCGCGAAGTCTTCGAAAAGGGCGGCGTCGGAGAAGATCTGCCAACCGCGCTGATCGCAGCGTCGGAACTGTCGGAGGACGGTATCTCCGTCGTTCAACTGTTGGTCAAATCCGGACTGGTCGGGTCCGGCAAAGAGGCAAAGCGGCTGATATCCGACGGCGGAGCGCGACTGAACGATGAACTTCTGACCGAGGCCGGCACCATGATCACCGCCGCGCAGCTGTCAGAGGCAGTTAAATTGTCCGCCGGCAAGAAACGTCACGCATTGGCAAAACTCGGCGAATAGCCTGCGCAAGACGCGATTTCGAAGGCCGCCGCAAGGCGGCCTTTTGCTAGCCTTATCCCTAGTTTTCGCTCAGCATCCATGTGCCGTCCGGAAAGAAAGCGTGAAAGGCGAAGGCGAAGGCCACGTCATGAGGCACATCCTCGCCGGTCACCGCATCCCGAACGCGGACAGAACCGACATCCCGGCTCTCGCCTATGTTGCGGCCATCGAGGGCAGAGGCGGCCCCGGCCGCCCATGAAATCCTCAAGCCGTTCTCGACGATTTCGGCGCTTTCCTCGAACCGGCTCAGCGGCCATGCACTGTCACCCACCACGACGACCCGCGCAAGCGCGGGAATACCGTGCGGAGGCTGTTCCCCAGAATACAGGAACGGCCGCGAAGAACTGTCATACCCCGTATACGGATTTGAACCGTAATCACGCGGATAATCAGGCTGATCCATGACCAGACCATCGGGGTTGCGGGCTTTGAATTCTTCCCAGCTTTCCATCCATCCGGGAAGTTTCGTCAGGACTTTGCCCGTCATTTCCCCAACGATGGCTTCGCCGATGAACTGCTGCCACCAACTCTCTGTCTGGCGGTCATACATCACCATGTCGGAATTGCGCAGATTGCCCGATACGCCGAAGGTCAGGACCTCGCCGTCCAACCGCCCGTCGAAAATGACGCCGGAATTACACAGCGGGCAGAAGGTCACCGTCACAGGAATACCACCCACGGTGTCGTTCGCAATCTCGTGCCACATTAGATAACGGATCGGATAAGCGCGCGGTGTCTCGCCGTCCAGTTCCAGTGTCATGACGGGTTCCCGGTCGGCGATCCTGTCTTCTTGCGACACCGGCAAGAACGCCGGATTGTCAACGGCCGGAATTCCGTCCCTGCCGGGGCCGCCGGAGCGGATTTCGTTCAGGTCGACGGATTTCAGGGAAAAGTCGGTATTCGGCCATTGCCATGAAAGCGTCGAAGATTGCGCGAAGGCGGCAAGCGTCCAAAAGAGAAAAAGACCGGAAATTCCGGATAATCTGAATATACTGCGCATGTGGTTCCTCCTGAAAGTTACCACAGCCTGCCACGGCGCCGGATATCCGCATAGCCCGCCTCACGTGCAAGTGACACGGTGACAGGACGGCGTTACCGCCGCCCTGCGTAAGGTTTATTCGTCGGCCTTGATCCAGACGCGTTTCATGAAGTCGGGCTCGGAAACGGAGCCGTTCTGGCTCTGATCGCCCTTTTTGATCGCATCGACCAAGTCCATGCCGTCGATGACCCTGCCGAAAACAGTGTACTGGCCGTTAAGAAAGTATCCCGCGTCGAACATGATAAAGAACTGCGAATTGGCGGAGTTTGGGTCCGGCGACCGCGCCATGCCAAGAACGCCCCGATCAAAGGGGATATCTGAAAACTCGGCCTTAAGGTCCGGATAGACCGACCCGCCGATACCGGCATAGCGTCGCAGGTAGCCTTCGCGCTTGCCGTGCTGGACGTCGCCGGTCTGCGCCATGTAGCCTTCGATTACACGATGGAACGCTACATCGTTGTAATAGCCTTCGCGGGCCAGACGCTTGACGCGCGCAACGTGTTCGGGCGCGACCTCCGGCAGCAATTCAACCTCTACGATACCGTTCGCCTCTCCGGCGAGCTCGATCATCAGGATGTTTTCCGGATCCATTTTCTCTGTTTCTGCCGACCACGCCAGCGTCGCCGACAGGAACAGGCTCAGAATGATCGCGGACAGCCGGCGCATTACAGGTCTGCCGCGACTTTAACGGAAATCATGCGATCAGGAGACGCGGGCGGCTCGCCGCGCGTGATGGCATCGACATATTCCATGCCGGAAATCACCCGGCCGTATACTGTGTACTGGCCGTTCAGGAAGTGGCCGTCCTTGAACATGATGAAGAACTGCGAATTGGCGCTGTTCGGGTTTTGCGAACGGGCGGCGCCCAGAACGCCGCGGTCGAATGGCAGCTTGGAAAACTCGGCAGGCACATTTGGCAGGTCGGAACCGCCCGTGCCCGCACTGCGAAGGTCGAAGTCCTTTTCGGCGTTGCCGTTCTTCACGTCGCCGGTTTGCGCCATGAAGCCGTCGATCACACGGTGAAACACCACGTTGTCATACTGACCGCTGCGTGCGAGCTCTTTCATGCGCGCGACATGCTGGGGCGCAACGTCAGGCAACAGTTCGATGTGAACGGTTCCGTCTTTCAATTCCATTACGATGGTATTTTCGGGATCTTTGATATCGGTCATAACTGCTCCGCTTAGGATTGCTGTTCTTGAAAGGGTGATGGGTATGTAGGCGCGCTTCAGGCTTTTGCGAGCTTTTGCGCCACGCGTCTGGCAACTTTTTCAGGGACGAATTTGGAAATGTCGCCGCCCAGCCGGGCGATTTCCTTGACCAGACGCGACGCGATGGCCTGGTATTTTGCTTCGGCCATCAGAAAGACGGTCTCGATGTCGGCGTTCAGCGCACGGTTCATTCCGACCATCTGATATTCATATTCGAAGTCGGAGAATGCGCGCAGACCGCGAATGATTACGGACGCGTCCACGTCGCGGGCACAATCGATCAGAAGGTTTTCGAACGGATGCACGACAATCTCGCAATTGGTGCGGTCCGATATGTCATTGATCGCCTCGTTGAGCATCTCGACCCGCTCTTCCAGATCGAACATCGGCCCCTTGCCGCGATTGATCGCAACTCCGATTACCAGCCGGTCCACCAGACTGCATGCCCGCAGAATAATATCGGTATGCCCCAGGGTCACGGGATCGAAAGTTCCGGGATATAGGCCTATGAGCATGAATTCCTCCGCTCCGCGTCCATGGTGGCGCACTCGAACAATATTGAAGGCCCGAGGTCAAGTCCAACTTGCCGATCTTGGCTGTGGAAACCTCAGGTTCCCTCTTCCAACTGCCGCACAGTTTCTTTCAATTCGGCGGTAAGGCGTTCGGCGAACCGCTTTTGCCTGCCGACTTTTATGTCAGCCTCGTGCCGTACCAAATAGAAACTCCTCTCCAGATGGATCTCGTCCGGCAGGATCTTTTGCAGCTTGGGAAACTCTTTCAGCACGAAGTCGTGCACGATACCGATCCCGGCATCCTGATTGAGCAGGTTGACCTGAACGGAAACGCTGTTGGAGGCGATCTTGGGTATAGCTTTCTTGCTGATCCCGGACAGGTAATCCAGCTCTTTGTCGAAAATCAGGTCGGGGATGTAGCCGACGATCGGGTGGTCGGTAATCTGATCCAGCCGCTCGATTTTGGCGTTTTGCTCCAGGTAATCGCGCGAGGCGCAGAGGTGCAGCGCATAATTCGTGATCCGTTGCACCAGCATGCGTCCAGCCTTGGGCGGCGAAACGGTGATGGCCAGATCGGCCTCGCGCTTGGACAGGTTCAGAACGCGCGGCAGGGCCACGATCTGGATATCCAGATCGGGATTGTCGCGCGATATCCGCTGACATATCTGCGGCAGCAGATAGTTGGCACACCCGTCCGGCGCGCCGATCCGGATGGTGCCGGACAAGGTGTCCGAAGCTCCTCCGGCCTGCTCCTCGGCAGAAATCGCGGCCAGCTCCATCTTTTCCGCATGATCCAGCAGCCGCTGGCCGGCGTCGGTCAGATCATAACCCTGCGGGGTCTTGGCAAACAGACGCGCCGACAGCTTTTCCTCCAGCCGCGAAATTCGGCGGCCCAGCGTCGACGGGTCCAACTGGAGCTGCTTGCTCGCCGCCGACAGGCTGCTTTGCCGCGCAACGTGCAGGAACACACGCAGATCGTCCCAATTCAGCATTAACTCCCTCCGTACTGCAAAAATGCAAAACCAATCTGTCATATTTCCGCTGTTTAAAGCGTTTTTGCAAGGCTATATTGGATCAGGAGATAAAAGGAGAAACCTATGACCGAGCTGACACATTTCATCAACGGATCTCACGTAAAAGGGACTTCCGGTCGCTTTGCCGACGTTTTCAACCCTGCGACCGGAGAGGTTCAGGCCAAGGCTCCATTGGCGTCCAAGGCCGAAGTTGACGCAGCCGTCGAAGGCGCGAAGGCCGTACAGCCCGCGTGGGCAGCGACCAACCCGCAGCGACGCGCCCGCGTCATGATGCGCTTTGTTGAACTGCTGAACCGCGATATGGACAAGCTGGCCGAGGCGCTCAGCCGCGAGCACGGCAAGACCGTCCCCGACGCGAAGGGTGACATCCAGCGCGGCCTCGAAGTTGCTGAATTCTGCATCGGCGCGCCACACCTGCTGAAAGGCGAGTTCACCGACAGCGCCGGACCGGGCATCGACATGTACTCCATGCGCCAGCCCATCGGCATCGCCGCCGGTATCACGCCGTTCAACTTTCCGGCCATGATCCCGATGTGGAAATTCTGCCCGGCAATCGCTTGCGGCAACGCGTTTATCCTGAAGCCGTCCGAGCGCGACCCCTCCGTCCCGCTGATGCTGGCCGAACTGATGCAAGAGGCAGGCCTGCCTGACGGCGTCCTTCAGGTCGTCAATGGCGACAAGGAAGCCGTCGACGCGATCCTCGACAACGAGGACATCAGCGGCACAGATGGGTCGCGTTCAGACGGCTTTAGGATGAAGGCATTGCCACAGACGATGGCCGGGCAGAATTTCCACATCGGAATCATGGCCGGGAAGTTGAAGGGCGTGATGCCTGCGGCCACGCCAACAGGCTGGCGCAGGGA